>CAZOMK010000001.1:0-34151 GCA_964580615.1 uncultured Lachnospiraceae bacterium
CGGAATTACTTTCTGATTCCGAGCTTTGCAATGATCGCGCGGTAACGCTCGATATCTACCTTCTGGAGGTAGCCAAGAAGGTTACGGCGATGACCTACCATCTTAAGAAGACCTCTTCTGCTGTGGTGGTCCTTCTTGTTTACCTTGAGATGCTCGGTAAGAGAGTTGATTCTCGCGGTAAGAATAGCGATCTGTACTTCGGGGGAACCTGTGTCGCCCTCATGAACAGCGTATTCTTCGATGATTGCCTGCTTTTCAGCCTTTGTGATCATAATTTTCACCTCATAAAAATATTAGCAGATCGACTCAGCGCGCGGTGGGTGAAGGATCTTTATCCGCACACCGTGCCGACAGCGGAAGTAATTATATCACGAAAAATTCGTTTTGTAAATACGATCTTTAAGAAAAAAGCGCATCCTTTCGATCCATTTTCCGACTTTCGACAAAAATTTACATTTTATTTTTCGTCGCCGCTCTTCTTTTTGAACAGCGACACCGTTCCGGACGCCGCAAAAAACGCGCCGAGTATAACGCGAAGCGCGTTCGGATGAGTGCTTGCGGCGACAAGCACCCCGAAAAACGCGCCCGCCACGCCGCCGAAAGCAAGCAGCAGGACTGCGCGAAGCGAAAGCTTCCGCTTTTGTATGTGTACAGTGAGCGACGACGCCGACGCAAGCATGAAAAAGCAAAGATTGACAAGCTGCGCCGTATGCTGCGGGACGTCCGCCGCCAAGGTCAAATATATCAAAAAAAGTCCACCTCCGCCGACCCCCATCCCGGCGAGCGCGGAGGTAAAAAACGCCGCCAAAGCCGCAAGCATCACGTCACCCCCGAAAGCACAAGCGAAATCCCCGCCCACGTCATGAGCAGAGCGAATATCTTTTTCACCCAAAACACATCGAGCTTGTCAAGCAGGATCGCACCGACGGCGCCGCCCGCAAGCGCCGGCAAAACAAGCGATCCGACGCCCTCCGTCGTTGCATCGGTGCGAAAAACATACATCGCGGCGGAAACAGCCGAGACAGGCAAAACAGCCGCAACGGAAACGGCAAACACATCCCTTCCGTCGCAGTCAGAGCTGTCTTTCATCAGCTTTCCCAAAAGCGAAACGATGATTATACCGCCGCCGCAACCCAAAAGTCCGTTCAAAAAGCCTGCCGCCGCACCGCCCGCAAGCAGTATGACGGGGACAGATATTTTTCGTTTTTTCACACGCACCTCCAAATCGAGGATTATTTTTTAATTTACAATACTCCCCGTTAACTCCCCTTGTATTTTTGCTCAAAATCTGTTATTATATACTTTGGATATGTATCCTTACGCGCCGTGCGTACCGATCATCAAGCGTAAAAGCACAATCGAAAGAAAGGCTTATATCATAAAATGTCACAAAAAAATCAAGGCTCGCAAAAAAGCAGATCGACGGCAAAAAAAGCCGCCGAAAGCAAGGATAAAAGCAATTCAAGCAAAAAAAGCTCCGTAAAATCGGAGGATACAAAAAAGACCTCCGCGCCGAAGGAGCAAAAGCCGAAAAAGGAGCGCGATCCGCAAAGCACTCTCAATCAGATCCTGCCCTTCGTTTTCTTCGTATGCGCGATTCTCTCTCTGCTCATTCTCGTGCTAAACACAGACGGCTTCGTCGTCAAATTCATAAAGAGCATCTTTCTCGGACTGTTCTCCGCGGCGGCGTTTGTCGTTCCCGCGCTGTTCGTTTTGCTCGGCACGTTTTGGCAAACGGACATAATAACGGACAGACTTCGCCTTAAGCTTTGGTGCTCCGGCTTCTCGCTTGCGTTTGTCTCAATGCTTGTGCATATGTTCTTCTCCGGCGAAAAAATATTCAATCCCATCGAGCTTTACAAGCTCGGAAACACATACGGAAGCGGCGGCGTTATCGGCGGTCTTTTGGCGTCACTGCTCATGAGCGCCGTCGGCAAAACGATCGCCTTTATAATCATTTTTTCGGCGCTGTTCATCTCGGTTTTGCTCCTTTTCGGACTGACCCCACGCTCCGTTTACGTTTTCGTCGCGTATCACATCAAGCGCAGACGCGACAAAAAGCGCGAGGAAAAGGAGGCGCTTGCCGCCACAAATCGTGCATCCGCGCCCAAGCCCGAGCCGGAGCGGATAAAGCAGCTTGACGAAATCCGAGAGGAAGAAAAAAAGCAACCGAAAAAATCAAGAAAGAACAAATTCGATCCCGACGTTGACATTTCATCTGACAATGCGAAAGAAAACGACGCCGACGAGGTCGATCGGGACGTGATCGATCAAAAGATCTTTGACGAGGTCATGAAGCGCACGCGCGAACGCTACGGCGATCAGAATTTCGCTTACGACACGCGCGGAGTTGAGGAAGAAAAGGCGGAGCTTTCATACGGATCCGCAGTCGCGCCTGCCGCACAGACTCCCGCCCCCACATCCGAAAAAACTCCCATCAAGCCTGTCTCGTCGGTGTCGGAAAACGGCGAAATTGACCTTTCGAAAATATTCGTCGATCCCGAAAAGATCGAGCATCTTGCCGCGGCGCAAGCCGAAGCCGTTGATGCGGACGAGCATCACGTGATCGAAGCCGAATGCGACATTGTTTCCGATCCGTCGGAGGATATCTCTGCGGAAAAAGAGGAGCCTGTCGTCGAAACTCCCGTTCCCGTGTACGAATTTCCGCCGACATCGATCCTTTCGCCCCCCGAAAAGCGCTCCGCCGCCGACATCGCGGAACTTAAAGAAAACTCTCAAAAGTTAGTTGACACGCTCCGCAGCTTTAACGTAAAGGCAAGAGTATCGGACGTCTCCTTCGGTCCGACGATAACGCGCTACGAGCTTGCTCCCGAAGCGGGCACGCGCGTTCGTTCGATCTCGAATTTGACGGAGGACATTGCCCTCGGACTTGCGGTGCCGAATGTGCGAATCGAAGCGCCGATCCCCGGCAAAGCCGCCGTCGGAATCGAAGTCCCGAACAAAAAGCGCGAAAACGTTTATTTGCGCTCGCTTATCGAAAACGATCTGTTCAAATCCTCCGGCAGCAGGCTCACAGCCGCGCTCGGCTCCGACGTTGCCGGCGCTCCCGTTTACTGCGACATTGCAAAAATGCCTCACCTGCTCGTTTCCGGCGCTACCGGTATGGGTAAATCGGTCTGCATCAACAGCATCATCGTAAGCTTGCTGTATAAATCGACTCCGCAGGAGATACGTCTGCTCATGATCGACCCGAAAAAGGTCGAGCTCAACATCTATAACGGAATTCCTCACCTGCACGTTCCCGTTGTGTCCGATGCGAAAAAGGCGGCGGGAACGCTCGCTTGGGCTGTCACCGAAATGGAACGCCGATATGAGCTTATCGAAAACGTCGGCGTCCGCAACATTCAAAATTACAACGAAATCACATACAACGATCCCGAAAAGGAATTTATGCCGCAGATGGTCATCATCATCGACGAGCTTGCCGATCTGATGATGACGGCGCCCGATGACGTCGAGACCTCGATCTGCCGCATCGCTCAGATGGGACGTGCCGCAGGCATCCACCTCATCATCGGTACTCAGCGTCCGTCCGTTGACGTCATAACAGGTCTTATCAAGGCAAATATCCCCTCGCGAATCGCTTTCAAAATGGCTTCGCAGGTTGACAGCCGTACTGTAATCGACATCGCCGGCGCCGAGAAGCTTCTCGGACGCGGTGATATGCTCTACGCTCCCGTCGGCGTTATGAAACCGCAGAGAGTTCAGGGCGCTTTCGTCAGCGAAGCGGAGGTTCAAAAGGTCGTAGATTTCATCAAGGGCATCTTCCCTATGCCGCAGTACGACGAATCCGCCATAAACGGAATCGAGGAAGCGGCGGCGAGATGCGGTCAGAAAAAGGGTCGCGGAGCATCCGGCGACGCTTCGGACGGGCCTGTCGCAACGGACGATCCCATGCTGAAGCAGGCGCTTGAGCTTGCCGTTGAAACAGGCAAGATCTCAACGTCACTCATTCAAAGACGTCTTTCCCTCGGCTACGGACGCGCCGCAAAGCTCATCGACACAATGGAAGCGCGCGGCTACGTCAGTGCTCCCGACGGTCAGCGTCCGCGCGACGTGCTCATAACACGTCAGCAGTATCAGGAGCTCGTTTTGCAAAACGAATTCGATTGATAAATTACTTTTTCTTAAGGAGATTATTTATGTCCGCCGAGTATAAATATTGCCCGAAATGCCATATAATCAACTCACCGTCGGCAGAGCGCTGTGAATGCGGTCACTGCTTCGCAACGGACGGCGCAGCTCTTTCGGAAGCGGAGTTGAACGCAATAATAAAAAAGAAAAAAGGACGCAGACGTATGCTTTCCGCCGTTGTTTACACCTTCATTATCGTATTCATGCTTTTCGCAATCAAATACGGCTTCAAGGTCGTTTTGATCGCGTTTGCGGCAGCGGCTGTTCTTCTTGTGCTCATCTGCATCGCGTACAGAATCAAAAGTCACTACGACAGAAAAAGGCTCGGTAACTGACCTATGGGATATTTGATTGCAATAGATGGGCTTGACGGCTCCGGAAAGAAAACTCAAAGCGACCGTTTGACCGAGCATCTCAGGTCAAAGGGCGTCAAGGTTCGTGAGCTCGATTTCCCGATGTACGACAGCGACAGCTCTTATTTTGTTAAAATGTATCTGAACGGCGAGCTCGGTAACGATCCCTCCGAAACAAACGCCTTTGCCGCGTCGATGTTTTTCGCCGCCGACAGATATGTTTCTTTCAGACGTGATTGGAAAAAAGACTATCTTGACCCCGACACCGTCATCATCGCCAACAGATATACGACCGCCAATGCAATCCATCAGCTCTCAAAGCTTCTCGAAAACGAATGGGATGACTTCATCGAATGGCTGACAAGCTTCGAATTTTCACGGCTCGGTCTTCCCGCGCCCGATCTCGTGCTTTTCCTTGAGCTTCCTCCCGAACTCTCGCTTTCAATGGTGGACAGTCGCTCGAACGCAACGGGACGAGCAAAGGATATTCACGAGCTTCACCCCGAGCACATGAAAAAAAGTCATCGCGCGGGGCTTTATGCCTCCGAAAAGCTCGGCTGGCACCGCATATCATGCGCGGACGAGTCCGGCAGCGCAATGCGAAGCCGCGACGATATCTTCCGCGAGGTCATTGACGCCGTCGAAAAGCTGATCTGATCGGAATAACGAACGAAACGGAGTTTTTTTATGATATATTTATTTCTCGCAAACGGATTTGAGGAAACAGAGGCTATATCTCCGCTCGATCTTTTGAGACGCGCCGGAGTAAACGTCAAAACAGTTGCCGTCGGCACAAAAAACGGCGATCTGACGGTGACGGGCGCACATTCGATCAAGCTCGTTGCGGATATGCATGAATCGGAAATCGATCCCGACAGTGCGGACGGTGTGATCCTCCCCGGAGGACTCCCCGGCGCGGACAATCTGTACGCATCCGAATACGTCGCCTCCGCGCTCGATTCGGCATACAAAAGAGGTGCCGTCATCGGTGCGATCTGCGCCGCGCCGTACATTTTGGGCAAGCGCGCCTACCTTGACGGCAAGCGCGCCGTTTGCTTCCCCGGCTATGAGACCGATCTCGTCGGCGCAACAGTTACAGACGCTCCCGCCGTTATCGACGGAAACATAATAACCGGCAAAGCAATGGGCGCCGCGATCCCATTCGGGCTTGCGCTTGTCAGCGTGCTTTGCGGAAAGGAGACTGCGGACAGAATAGCGTCCGCAATACATTCAAAATGAGCTACATGAAAAATCAAAAAGCGGAAATCCGCGAGCAAATACTCGAAAAAAGAAAGAACGTCCCCGCCGAAAGGATCCGCGAAATGAGCGATGCGATCTGCAAGCGCGCCGCCGCACTTTCCGGCTTCCGCCTTGCCGAAACTGTGCTTCTTTACGCACCGAAAGAAATTGAGGTGGACGTGCTTCCGCTTGCAAAGCTTGCGCTTGCCGAGGGCAAAAGAGTCGCATTCCCGAAATGTCGTCGCTCCGACGAGGGATATTCATACATGACATATCATCTTGTTTCAAGCCTTGACGAGCTTTCCCCCGGCTACTTCGGCATACTTGAGCCCGCCGACGACGCTCCCGTTTACGATATCAAATCCGACACGCACCCCTCCATCGCCTTCGCACCCGCGCTCGCCTTTGACAAGCACGGCTATCGTCTCGGCTACGGCGGAGGCTACTACGACAGATATTTCAACACGTATAACGGCTCCGTGATCGGTGTTATATTTTCGGAATTCATCCTTCCGTCGCTTCCGCACGGAAAATATGACATAAAGGCAGGACTTCTCATAACCGAAAAAGGAGTGAGCGTCGCACTTGAATACTAAAGGCATAAATGCGGCACCTGCGCTCGTTGCCGTTATATATATCCTGCTTTTGATTTCGGGAATGTGGTCGCCGTCACCGACGGACGAAAACCCCTACCTTTCCGTCATCGTGATCGAGCTTTTGACCTTTGTTTTGCCGGCGCTGTTCTTTCTGCGTCTGCGCGGACAAAAATACGCAAGACGGGCGCGAGTTCGTCTGTTTGAGCCGGGCGCCGTGCCGTTTATCGTAACGGCTTCCCTGGCGCTGATGCTCGTTTCGTGCGTGCTCAAGCTTGCGACGTACGCGGTGTTCGACTATTCCCTTGACGTAACGGATACATACACCTCGTACATATCGTCATCGCCCTCAGGCTCGGAGCTTTTGTTTTCGGCTCTTGCGTTCGCCGTTTTCCCCGCGATAACAGAGGAGCTTGTATTCCGCGGGATCGTTTTGACCGAATACGAGGAATGCGGCACTGTCAGCGCCGTCATTATCAGCTCCCTGCTCTTTGCAATGCTTCACTTCGATCTCAAGCTGTTCGCCGTATATTTCGTATCCGGAGTTCTTTTGGCTGTCTCCGCTTACGCCTGCCGCTCCATAATCGCTCCGATCATAATCCACACGCTGAATAACGTTTTCAGTCTGTTTTTCGAAAGCTACATCTGGAACAGCATTCTTCAGCCCCGAAATATCGTTATATTTTCATTCGTCGCCGTATCGCTTCTTCTGATCTCACTCATGCTTCTTTTCGGAGAAGCAAGCAGACTTTACAGATCCTACGGCAACTTCGGCGCCGACAGCTCATACGTACTGAAAAAAAGCGAACGCACTCCCGTTTCGATCGCTCTTATGTCAGTTCCGTTCGCCGTCTGCGTGCTGATATTTGTTTTTTCCGTCTTGATATGACAAAAATCTCCCGAAAGGAGAATAAGTAATAATGAACAACTCTCCCGAAAAAAATCCCGCCGCTAAATCCGAAAATGCCGCTCCGAAAAAGCCCGTCGGCAAAATGCAGTCGTTTTTGAACGGCTTGCGCGGAAAAAGCAAGCGTGAAGAACCCGAAAAAGCTCTCCCCGACGCTGTCGAAGTCAGTGAACCCGAAAAGAAAGGCAAACGGAAGGAGTCGGCGGCAAGCCGCGCCGCAACGGGAACCGTCATCGGCGTGATCAAATGCGTCGTATATATATTTTCCGTCATCGCGGCAGGCATTTGCATTGCCATATTCGCCGTGATCCCGATAGCAAACGATGTTTTCGCGTTCAAAAAAGACGAAAAGATCGTCGAGATCACCGTCCCGGAGCTTGCAACGATCAACGACATAAGCGAGCTGCTTTACGAAAACGGTCTTATCTCGTATCCGGAAATATTCCGCATATACGCCTCCATCAGTCATGATGACGGTGAATTTATCGCCGGCGATTATACCCTCTCCTCAACGCTGAATTACGACGATCTGCTCGCGTCCTTTAAGCCCGGATACTCACGCGAGGTCGTTTCCGTAACATTCCCCGAGGGCTTTTCGACAGACGAGATCATAGATCGCTTCGTCGAAAACGGAATCGGCACAAGGGAAGGCTTCGTTGCCGCGCTGAACGAATACAATTGGAGCGAGGATTACAGCTTTTGGTTCGTCGATGAGCTCATGGAAAACGGCTATTCGGAGGATCGTTTTTACCGTCTCGACGGTTATCTGTATCCCGACACCTACTATTTTTACACGGACACAACAGAGGTTGAGGCAATTGCGAAATTGCTTGCCAACTTCGAATCAAAATTCCCCGAAACATATCGCGACGTTGCCAAGGAGCTCGGCTACACTGTCGATGACATTATAATAATGGCGTCGCTCGTTGAGTGCGAGGCAGGATACCTGTCAGAATATTCGCTCGTGTCGTCCGTTTTCCACAACAGACTGAAAAACAGCGCATATTATCCCTACCTCGATTCGGACGCAACAATAGTTTACGCGATCCTGCATGATACGGGCGAGCGTCCAGAAAAGCTCACCGAAACGACATACGAATCGCCCTACAACACCTATCAGAACCGCGGTCTGCCGCCCGGCCCGATATCGAATCCCGGTTATAACGCGATAACGTATGCACTTTACCCGAAAACAACCGATTACTTCTATTTTGTCGCAAACAATGACGGATATTCCGTTTTCTCGAAAACGCTGGCGGAGCATCAGAAGGCTACCACCGACGTTTTGAACGGCACCGCTATCTCAACGATTTTCCAAGGCGTCAGCGATGACGACGATGATGATTGATCGATTGATCATCTTTGAGGTAAGAAAATGTTTTACACGACCGAGGAATATATGCGTCTGCGCTTTGAGCGCTTCGGACGAAGGCTCGCGCACAAGGCTCGAAGCACTGACGAGCACGAGGCATGGTATGCGGAGCTTTCTTCGCGTCTTTCCGATGCTCTCGGAATTTCGCGCGCGCTCCCCTGTCCGCCCGCCCAGAAGCTGCTTGAATCGGTACGCTTTGAAAAAAACGCGCAAGGCAACGGATTTACGCGCGAAAAATGGCTGATTGAGACGGAGCCCACCGTCTTTATGCCGTTTTATCTGCTCGTTCCCGACAAGCCGAACGGCTGCGCGATGATCAACCCGCACGGTCACGGCGGCGGAAAGGAGCTTTGTCTCGGCTTCACGCAGTCCGGCGAGCTTTTGCCGTCCGAATCATTCGGAGTTACGCTTGCGCGCAACGGCTTTTACGTTGCCGCACCGGACGCAAGAGGTGCCGGCGAGCGCCGCGAGCGCGGTCAGCAAAAGGACGGAATGGAGGGCGCAAGCTCTCATCGCGAAATGCTGAATGCGGAAATTTGTCTCGGAATAACACCGCTCGGCGGCATGGTGTGGGACTTGATGCGTCTCATTGATTTTCTGTCCGAGCATGACGGCATCGCCCCCGACAGGATCGGCTGCGCGGGGATGAGCGGCGGCGGAATGCAAACGATATACACCGCCGCGCTCGACAAACGCATCTCTCTCGCGATAACAAGCGGTTATTTTTACGGCTTTTACGACGCACTTTTGTGTCAGCCCGCAAACTGCGGCTGTAATTTCGCGCCGCATCTTTACGAGATCGCCGACATGGGCGACATCGGTGCGATGATCGCGCCGCGTCCGTTTTTCATCGAATCCGGCATCAACGATCACTTAAACGGCAAATCCGGCATCGACAACGTATACTCGCAGGTCAAGATCGCGCGCGAGGCATACGGTCTTTACGGTGCCGACGACAAGCTCGTCCATTCCGTGCACGGCGGCGTCCACGAATGGATCGGTAACGGAATGCTTGAATTCATCAAAGCAAATCTCTGAGCTTTCATTTTTTACCTTGAATACGCAAAGTCCCCGACGAAAAAAATATCGTCGGGGATTTTTATTTCGAAAGGACGGTAAAAGCATGAGCATCACCGAAAAACACCGCTTCGACGCCGACACAGACGTAAGCCTTCCCGTCGGCTTAACTGTTGCGTTCGCGCAAAACACAGACGCGTTCGTCCGCTTCACGGCGCTTTCGCCTGTCGAGCAGGACGAGCTGATCGACGCGGCAAAGCAAGTCAAGACGAAAAGGGAGCTTTTGCGGCTCATTGATTCGATAAAGCACGAACAGACACGATCATAAAAGCAAAAAAATGTGCGTAACCAAACGGCATACGCACATTTTTGTTTTATTTAGATCTTATGTGGCAACCGTTGACGCAGGCTCTTTCGAAAAGAGCTTTTTCAGTGCAAAAAAGATCACATAACCGACAGCCGCGCCGACAACATTCAAAATCATATCGTCAACGTCAAAGCTTCCGCGTCTCAGCACAAGCTGGAGCAGTTCGATCACGAAGGACACGCCAAGGGAAGCTGTGGCACAGCGCCAAAGCTTACCGAGCTTTTCGAAAAAGAACGGAATAATAACGCCGAGCGGAACAAACAGCGCTATGCTTCCGAGGTCATTGTACACTACTGTCTCAACATTTATCGTATCTGCGGCAAGGCGTCTTGCGTATTCGGCAAGCGTTGCAAACGGAACGAGATTTGTGTACGCTTTAACGTAGCTTACAAACGACCAATCCGAATTTGCGCCTGCGCCCTTGCCGACAAACAAAACGAACACCAAGACGAGGGCATATAATGCGGTTAAGATCCGCATGAGCAACTGATTTGTGCGATTGATCGTTTCGTGATTCATGATAAGCTTCCTTTCTTTTCCTGTTTTCGTTTTTGTTGACAAATGTCTCAATCTAAGTACAGGATACCACTCCCCCCCCCCGATTTTTGTCAATCCTTTTTTTGGAATATGTCGGATTTTTGTGCAATTAATTTACCCGAACGATATTTCTCAAATTCTCAAAAATTGTAGCATATTACGAAAATAAATGGTATAATGACCTTGAAGGATTTTACCCTCACCAATTACAATAAACACAATAACGTTTTCCAGAGGTGCACTATGACCGAACGCAAGCTTTTCTGCGACGGCTGGAGCTTCCGCGAAGCTCCGCTCGATACTCCGTATGAGGATGCTCTTTCCGGCGATTTCACTCCCGTTGAGATTCCTCACGACTATATGATCTATGATGTAAACGCGCTTTACCGCAACGGCGAGGGCTGGTACAAGCGTACCTTGAACCACACCGCCGACGGAAAGCTGTACATTCTCCGCTTTGAGGGCGTTTATATGAACGCGACCGTGTTCGTCAACGGCGAAGCCGTTTTCGAGTGGAAGTACGGCTATTCCACCTTTGAAGCAGATATCACCGCTTCCCTTCGCGACGGCGAAAACGTGATCGTCGTTCGCTGTGTTTACCGCGATCCGAACACACGTTGGTATTCCGGCGCGGGAATTTATCGCCGCGTTTGGCTTATAACGGCTGACGAGGCGCGTCTGCCCTCTGACGGCGTGTACATATCGGCGATCAAGGGCGATGACGGCTGGAACGTCCACGTTGACACCGAAAAGCTCGGCGCAGGCGAGATCAAAAGCACTGTTCTCGACGCAGACGGCAACGCAGTTGCCTCCGCAGACGGCACATCCGCTGTCATTCATGTCGATTCGCCCCGTCTTTGGGATCCCGACGACCCGTATCTCTACACGCTCCTGACGGAATTCACCGCAGACGGCAAGCTGATCGACCGCGCCGAAAACAAATTCGGCTTCAGAACGGCTGAATTTGACCGTAACCGCGGCTTCATCCTAAACGGACGTTCCTATAAGCTTCACGGCGTCTGCGAGCATCACGACAACGGTGCGCTCGGCACCGCCATCAACCCCTATGCGCTCAGAAGAAAGATCGAAAAGCTCAAAACAATGGGCGTAAATTCGATCCGTACTTCGCATAATATGCCCGCAGTTGAGCTCGTTGAGCTTTGCGACGAAACGGGCATCGTCATAATCGACGAAGCGTTCGATATGTGGGAATACCACAAGACAGAGCACGACTACGCCGAATTCTTCAAGGATTGGTACCGTCGCGACGTCGAGGCTTGGATCAAGCGCGACAGGAATCACCCGTGCGTCATCATGTGGAGCATCGGTAACGAGATCGGAGACACGACAAACCGCCGCGGCTTTGAGGTAACGGCAGCGCTCGCCGCCGAGGTTCGTCTGCACGATCCGAGAAGAAACGCCGCCGTCACGATCGGCTCGAACCACATGAGATCCGATTGGGCACAAAAATGCGCGCATTTGATTGACACCGTCGGTTACAACTACGCAGAATCCCTCTACGACTCTCATCGCAAAAAGCACCCCCATTACTGCATCTACGGCTCCGAGACATCCTCTACTATCCAAAGCCGCGGAATATATCACTTCCCTCACGAGGATAAATCGGTCACTCACGACGATCACCAGTGCTCCTCCATCTTCAACTGCACAACGTCGTGGGCATCCCCAAACACAGAATACAATATCACTCGCGACAGAGCTGCCGAATATTGCGCCGGTCAGTACATTTGGACAGGCTTTGACTACATCGGCGAGCCTACCCCCTACGATACGAAAAACTCTTACTTCGGTCAGATAGACACAGCGGGCTTCCCGAAGGATTCCTACTACGCATACCGCGCGGAATGGACAAGCGCCGACAAAGCACCGATGGTACACATCACCCCCTCCGTTTGGGACTTTAACGAGGGCGAGATCATCGACGTTACAGTCCACACGAACGCGGCAAAAAGTGAGCTTTACAATAACGGAGTGCTCGTCGGCTCGTTTGAGCACGATCACAGCGTCTCTGGAATGAAGATATCCGAATTTTACAAGATCCCCTACACGAAGGGCACTCTTTCCGCCATCGCATACGACGAAAACGGCAACGTTGTCGCTCGCGATGAGGTGAAGTCCTTCGGCGACCCTGCGCGCATTGTGCTTGAGCCCGAAAAATCAACGCTTTACGCAAACGGACGCGATCTGATCTACGTCGCGATCTCAACTGTTGACGAAAACGGAATTTTCGTCGGCAACGGACGTTCGAGAATGAATGTTTCCGTGTCCGGTGCTGGACGTCTTGTCGGTCTCGATAACGGTGACTCCACCGACTACGAGCCCTACAAATGCACATCCCGTCGTCTGTTCTCCGGCAGACTTGTCGCAATTATCGCTTCAAACGGCAAAGCCGGCGACATTTTCGTCAAGGTTTCATCTCCCTCGCTTCCCGATGCAGACGTAACCTTGACTGCAATCCCCGCCGAGGTTCCCGCCGGAATCGAGATTCTCGACAAATGCGAAATTTTCGAGCCGTCAAACGAAATTCCGCTCAGAAAGCTCGAAATCTCTCTTGACGGAAGTCACACACTCACAAAGGAAGCGCCCTCTGCAAAAATATCGCTCAAGCGCTTCCCCGTAAACGCAGACAGCTTTGAAATAACATGGGCTGCTTACTCGCGCGGCGTTCGAACAGACAGCGTTAAGATCGAACTCTGTGATGACGGTGCCGTTATCACAGCGCTTGCGGACGGCGAATATCGCGTCCGCGTCTCCTCCAAAAACGGCACCCCCTACGACGCGATTTGGTCCGAGATCTGCTTCACCGCAGAGGGACTCGGCGAGCTTCGCATCAACCCGTACAAATGGGTGCACGCAGTCCTCGCCGATACGGTGACCGAGCCCAATATGCCGGAGGCGGAAGGCGGCTGTCGCTTCTTGGACAACAACGGCTGTGCGATCTTCAAAAATGTTGACTTCGGCAAAAACGGCGTTTCAAGCCTTGAAATTTCGCTTATGCGCGCTCACATGAACGATCTCCCCTTCTCGATCTATGACGTGACGGACGGCAAAGACGAGCTGATCGACAGCTTCGGCTTTACTGCAACGGACGTTTGGTACGTATATTCGTCAAATCATTACGCGATCTCAACAGCGCTCAAGGGCGTACACGATATCAAATTCGTATTCTCACGTTCGCTTGTGTTCGGCGGCTTCAAATTCACGGAAAACAATCCCGCATACAGCGGAATATGCGCCGCGGACTGCGATGTCGTTTACGGTGACGCATACGACAAACGCGCAGACGGAATCTACGGAATCGGCAACAACGTAACGGTTCGTTTCGCGGAGCTTGATCTTTCCGAGGGTGCAGCCTCCGTTACGATCCGCGCAACGACAAGAAACGCTCACGATGCGATCCGTCTTACTGTCGGTGAGACATCGTATTCGATCGAATTCGACAACGGCGCCGACAGCGCAACAGTTCCCGTCGAGATATCGGGTATTGTGACGGCGGATCTCGTGTTCCTGCCCGGAGCAAACTTCGATCTTTTCGAGATAAAATTCAACAAATAATGAAAACGGAGCCGATATGAAAAACACAGATTTTATTTTCGTAAAAGCAAAGGATCAAAACGATCCTGAAAACATCTTCGGTGAATATCATACCTCGGATTGGGTAAGCGCCGGAAAATGGACGCTTGAAGAGGGCGCTCCCGCCGGAACTTGGGGCGTCCATGAGGACTACAAAACATATTATCGTCACGCGTCTGGCTCCCCTCTCGCCCATTCGCTCACGTCGTACACCGATTTTGACTATCTTATAACAGTGCAGTTTAACTCTCACGGCACAGCCGACGTCGTTTTCCGCATGACGGACGAGAAAAATTACTATTTTCTCCGTCTCGACACGCTAACTCACGGTGCGTTTTTCGGCGTGTGCAAGGACGGCGCGCCGACTGTCAAGCGCGTTGCAAAGATAGACATTGAGCTTGAAATCTGTATGCACGTCAGAGTCATTTGCAAGGGCGAGCACATATCGGTTCGCATACAAAATGACAAAGAAGCAAGCTTCTTCCGCGACGAAAATCCTGGTGTTCCCGTTGCGGATCTGTGCGACGCGACACATTCGCACGGAGTCTGCGGCTTTATTTCGCACACGGCGTCCGGCTTTAACAACGTTTCGGTGGTCGATATCTCTCATGATATCGCCATCGAAAACGAGATCTTCTCCGTCATCACGGGCACTTACGGCGAAATCAAGTCGCTCAAGCTGAAAAACGAGCCTTATGACACCAATTTTGTCACAAACGAGTCCGAGCATCGCTATGAGATCGGCGCGGATCAGTTTTTCGGCGAGATGCGCTTCAATTACGCTGTCGGAGACGACAGTGCGCGCGAGGTCACAACGGGCGCTTCCGCCGACATTAGGCACATCGAAAAGCTTTCGGACTCGGAAATATCCGTTTGCTACCGTGCGGATTCCGCCGAAAAGAGCGGACTTTGCGGCAAAAGCGACTTTGCGCTCAAGGAGCGCTATTCGCTTGAGGGCGATCACTTGAGATTCGACATCGACATCGAAAACGTAAGCGGCAAGGCGATAACCTTTTACGACATCTGCCTACCGATATCGTGGAACAATCATTGGCAGTTTGAGTCTCCGTACGAAAAATATCTCGCCGCAACGGACAATTACATCTCATACGACGCCTCTTACCTCGTGCTTGAACGCGCCAAGGGCGGCGGAAACAAGCTCGTGTTCACGCTCGATCCGTCAACGGACACCTCCCTCGAATACAGAACACTCCGTTCGACTCAGATCACCTGGGCAAATCCCCCCGAATATTATTACATAAAAAGTCTCGCCGCAAATAAGGGCAAGCATTCCTATCTCGAAAGCACGTCGCTTACGCTCGGCGCAGGTGAAAAGAAGCATTACTCCTTCCTGCTCCACAAGATCGCATCCGATCACGACGAGCTCGGTAAGCTGCTTTACAGAGAGGGTCTTGTCGATATAAGCGTCGTCCCCGGCATGATCCTGCCGACAAATCTCAAGGCTACGGTTGATCTGCACACAAAGCATCAGATCACGTCCGTTACCGCATCCGATCCGTCCGCAAGGATACATAAGCTCCGCGAATTCGACGATCACAGCATATACGAGATTGAATTTTCGAAGCTCGGACGCAACGACGTCACGTACAATTACGGCGACGGCAAACGCGGCGTGCTTCAATTCTGGATCGAGGAGCCGCTTGCGGACGCAATACAACGCAGAGTTGATTTTTTGATTGAAAATTGCCGCATAACAGACGAAAACGATCCGCATTATCTCAGCTTCTTCGAATGGGACAACTCCAAAAACGTCGCAAAGCTCGGCGGAAACAATTGCAGCAACAACGATTTCGAGCAAATGTACGACGCCCCCGCTTTCATCCTCGAAAAGCAGGTGTACAGTCCCGTACAGAGCGAAATTTCCGTCACAGACGATTATCTCGTAGATCTCGTTTGGGAAAAGGAAGTCATTCACGGCGGTGAATATGACGGATATCTCTGTCACAAATGCTGTCACGGACGCTGCTGGAGCGATCCGTTTCCTGCCGCAGAGCCTTACCTCTGCACTCGCGGATATAACTATCCGAGAATGTACAACTCTTTCTATTCGATGTACAAAACCGCTGTCAGATACCCGAATTTGAAGTACAGATGGAAAGCCGCCGACTACCTCGAAGCCGCCGCGCTCATTCTTCGTTCGTCGCTGATACTTGAGCCTTGGGTCGGACTTATGGGCGAGCAAACAGTCCCCGACATAATCGCCGCGCTCCGCACCGAGGGCAAAAACTCGCTCGCGGACGAAATATACTGTCTTGCGATCGAAAAATGCAACACGATGAACAGTCAGGCGTATCCGTTCGGCTCCGAATTCGGCACCGACAGCACGGGCGAGGAGGGCGCGTACTTCTTCTCCAAGCTCGGCGGCAACACAAACGCAATGAAGGTGACGATAGATAAATCCGTCGCTTGGACGGGTAAGGTGCCCGTTTGGTATTGGCAAACGACGGGAAACCGTCAGGACATGGAATGGTGGCTGTTCCAATACACTGTCGGACTGCACGGCAAGATCTTCGACGATTACTTCGGAAGCGTTGTTGACGACGGAGACGCAATGTGGAAATTCGTTTACCCCTTCAAGCTCTCTCCGTTCGCTCACATCAATTCGGGTCAGCCGGAGCTCATCGGCAAGGTCGGCACAAACTGGGGCAACTATCACGCATCGTTTGTTTACGATTGGGATCACGGCTTCCCGTACAGCGAATCTGCCGAATCGGACATTTCGCTTTGGGCGGGGCTTCAGCTCCTCTCATCCGACGTCGTGACAAACGATCCAGTGCTCGGACTTGTCGGATACGGCTGTAACGTCACCGAAAGCGATGACAAATTCACCGTCATTCCCGCAGACGGACTTTTCCACCGTCTCAATTTCGTTGACAAGCATATATCTGTTACGCTTGAAACGGACAGTCTCACAAAAGCGGAGCTTGACAAAGACGTCTGCACGCTCTCCCTCTCCGTTAGAAAGACGGCGGGCACGTCCGAAACAGGCTGTTTCACCGTTTCCGGCGTTGCTTCGGGTAAATATTCCGTCTCCGTCAACAAAAAGGTGCAGTCTGAGCTTGACATAGACGGCAAAACAGCCGTACATTACGAGCTTACGTCCGAGACAGGATGTGTGACGATCAAAAAAATCGGCTGATTCCAAAAGAAAGGTCTTTAACATGAAAAACGGTCAATTTATTTACGATACAAACGGCAATTTGCTTCACGCGCACGGCGGATACATCATCCGCCACGGCGACTTTTACTATTGGTACGGCGAGGACAGAACGGACGACAATTACGTCTCCTGCTACCGTTCCTCGGATCTCAAAGCATGGGAATTCCGTAATCACATCCTCTCGGCAAGCAGTCCTTACGAGTATTTCAGAGTTCGTACCGGACTTCAGCTCCGCTCCGAGACGGGCGGCAAGGTAAACATCGAGCGCCCCAAGGTACTTTATAACGAGCTGACGGGTAAATTCGTCCTCTGGGCGCACTACGAAAACGGCAAGGATTATAACGATGCCGCGTGCTGCATCGCAACCTGCGACACACCGGACGGTGATTTCGTATATCACGGTCATTTCAATCCCTGCGGCTACATGAGCCGCGACTGTACGCTTTTCCGCGACGATGACGGCACCGCGTACTTCATCTCCGCCTCGCGCGACAATGCGGATCTTCATGTTTATCGTCTTGCGGACGACTATATGAACGTCGATAAGCTTGTAAACGTGCTTTATCAGGGCGAATACAGAGAAGCGCCCGCAGTGTTCAAAAAAGGCGGCAAATATTATATGCTCTCTTCCTTCTGCACCGGTTGGGCTCCGAATCAGGGCTGTTGGTGCGTCGCGGACGCAATGGACGGCAAATGGTCGCTCCTGCGCGATTTCGGCGACAACAAGACCTTTTACAGTCAGCCTGCGTTCGTTCTCCCGCTTGAGCAGAACGGCGAGACCGAATACGTCTACTTCGGCGACAGATGGGGCGATCCCTTCACTCATCCCTTCGATTATTTCAAGTCCACATACGTTATTCTCAAGATCAACTTTGACGAAACAGGCGCGCCGTACATAGTCTGGTCAGACGACGCTCCGATATAAAATATTTTTAAGGAGGCTCCTTCCATGAAAAAAATTCTGTCCTTGTTGTTGTCCCTTATGCTTGTTTTATCTCTACTGATCCCGACGTACACCGTTTTTGCGGATTCGCAGATAAGTCAATCCGCGGCAGGCGAACGTGTCATTCACAAAGGTGTACCGGAGCATTGGCAGAGTAAAAACGGCTACGTCGGCTTCTACACAAAGTATGTCATGGTGTACGGCATCCCCGTTCTCTCGACAGATGACGTCGAGGATTGGGTGCTGTTCCGCGCATACGACGTGCTTGAGGTATATCTTCGCAAGATATACTACGAATACCCCGAAATCATAAATTCACTCATCAAAAACAAAGCAAACGTGATCGTTATCGGTCTGAATGAATACAACATTCAGCATCCGGACTGGACCGCTTATGAGGAAGCAATGGGCGAGGCGGGCAAAACCGAACGTCGCGGCGGCGGCTCGCTCGAAACGACAGTCCTTGTAGACGACCTCGGCATCAAGGATCCGAACAATTGGTTCTCCGATTTCTGCGGTCTGATACATGAATTCACGCATACAATGCTCGGATACGGCATCGGAGACGCCGATCACGCGGGAGCACGTCCCGACATTTTCGAAAAGATCAACGACGCATACGAATCCGCGTACAAGGCATATCAAAAGAGCGGCAAATACAATGAATCCTCCTATGATATGAACAACTATCACGAATACTTCGCCGGTCAGGTCGGACGTTGGTTCAATGCAAACGGAACAAATCTCAAGGTCAAGGGCGCCACCAAAAAAACAGAACGCGAACAGCTTGAAGCGTATGACCCCGACATTTACGCCGTATGCGAAATGCTTTTCGGCGAGTATGACGTGATCAAGCCTTGGGGCAAGGGAACGGACAGCGTGATCGACGAAAACGAAGTTATCGTCGATTATTCGCCGCTTGCAACAAGAATAGGCGAGCTTTCCGCATTCAGCGAAGAAATGTTCGAAAGCGGCTTTGATGCACTCAAAACAGCGCTTGATTCCGCAAAAGCCGCGCTCCGCGAGGGCGGTCTTTCCGCTGATGACATTTCTGCCGAGCTTGCAAAGCTGAACGCGGCTTTCGCAGGGCTTGTTCCAGCGGACGGCAATCTTTCCGTCTTTGCAACGCCGAGCACGACATTCGTTTCGTCTTGGGAGACTCTGTCTGCAGTCAATGACGGCAAATGGTCAAAGGTCTCCAATTCCTCCGATTGCCCTCATTACGGCTCATGGGGAAACAACAGCGAATCCGAAACCGTTACCTACACTTGGGATATGCCCGTTAAGATCTCGTCCTCCGATCTTTACATCTGGACAGACAACTACACAACAAACTCCAACATCGCGATTCCCGAATCGTATATTTATGAGTATCTCGATGAGAACGGCGAATGGCACGAGGTAACTGGAGCCGACGATTATTCCGTGCTCCGCGCGCGTGACGGCGGAAAGGAAGAAAATCTCGACGGCTTTAATCTGACAAACTTCGACGAAATCGAAACAACCGCCTTTCGCGTAACGCTTTATAAGGAATCAAAGGGCGATTACGGTGTCGGCATCGTCGAATGGAAGGTATACGGCAGCTTCGCTGATGAAAAAAAACCTGCTGTCGATACACCCACCACAGACACCGCTCCCTCGGATGAAGGCGAAGGCGGATGCGGAGCATCTGTCGGAACGCTTCCCCTCCTTGCGCTTGCGCTCTCGCCCGTGCTTTTGAAAAAGCGCCGCAAATAAGCAGGCTGTATGCAAAATAAAGCTTAGAGAAGGTGAAATTGTGACAACCGTTCAAAAGGATGAATATGTATTCTCCGTGGATATTGAAAAAACTCAAGAATATTATAAAAAACATTCCGTTTGCGAGTGCACTTATTGTCGCAATTATTATGCCCAGATCAAAAATAAGCTCCCGAAATTAAATGATTGTTTAAGTGAGTTTGGAGTTGATGCTTCAAAGCCGGACGAAATAATGAGCGTTGAAGCGGATAATTGCATTGATTACATCAATGTTGACTATACCGTTTGCGGAAAAGTTACATCAATGGGAAACTATGAAATTGATATATACGACGACTTGTTTTTAAGCATCGTTATTACAAACGGTCATGCTTCGCCGAACGAACAAAGCGGAGAATATTTTACAATTTCCGTTATGCAGATCAAGCTACCTTGGGTGCTTGACGAATCCTTTCCAAAGCCGATAACGGAAAAGTGCTCCACAGAAAAAAAGGGGCTGAAACTGTTCAAAAAATTCAAAAAATAAGCTTCGGGATCAAGGCTCCGCTTGTCACATCAGGCGGAGCCTTTCTCTTACCTCCGTGCCGCGCAACCCCAAAAGTCCGAAGATGGCAGTTTTCGTCGTAATCCGAAGCAAATCAGCGAGCTTTGACGCATACGAACGATCCGGATCGAACGCTTTTTAGATTATTGCCGCCGCGTCGATTGACACCCGCTCCGATAGGTAATATAATAAACTAAAAGCCGAAGGGAGGCGCGAAAAACGTCATCAGACGATAAGCTCATTCATCCGCCGAGACCGTCGGCGTTCATCACCACCATAACCGTTATTCAGCCGATGATGGACGTCGGATCGTATCTTCTTGCCTCAAACGGGTACGGAAATTCGCTTTCATCCGCCGTAAGGCTCGCCGTGCTCGCTGTCACAGTCGCGTTCGGGATGAGCTGTGCGCGCAATAAGCGACCGTTTTACCGCACGCTTGCCGTGCTGTCGCTGTTCGTCGCGCTTCACGTCGCCTTTATCTCAAGCTACTGTACGCCCACCGTCGCCGATATTGTAAATCTCATACGTATTTTTTCGCTTCCGCTGACTGTAATATCAGTCAGTTCCATGCTCGACGCAGACGAAACGGCAGTTGACGCACTTTCCCGCGCTGTTTCGACGGCGCTCGCCGTCATCGTTGCCGTAATGCTCATATCGGCGCTGACAGACACCGATCCGCACACGTATTCGGGGAAAAAGCTCGGCACGCTCGGCTGGTTTTCAAACACAAATTCGCAAAGCGCGATCCTTTCGTCCGCCGTGCCGTTTTCGATAGCTTATGCAATGACAAAAAAGCGCGCTGCCGTGCCGACAGTCGTCCTCATCGGCTTCGCCGCGCTCTATTATATCGGCACGAGACTCGCCTACGCCGCGATCTTCGGAATTTCACTTGCGTTTTTCGTCGCAGTAACAGCGATGAAGCGTCACGGTAAAGTCACCGCGTCTCCGATCATATTTATAACGGCTTCCGTTGTCGCCCTGCTCCTGCTCCCGTTTTCTCCGATGGCGGAAAACAGACGTCAGGTTGCGGCAAACGCAGACGCAAAAGCCGAGCTGACGGACGAGCTGTACGAGCTCGGCGGCGCGAAAGAGGTGTATGATCACTTCCTCGGCGGCTTGACGGATCGTTTCGGCTTCGACATTGTATATGACGCATACGACGCTTCGCTCGATTCGTCCGTTTTGACTGACGCACGCCTCGAAAAGCTCACGTTTTCACGATTGCTTCTGCGGGAGCGTCCGCTTTGCCGCTTTTTCGGTCTTGACTATGCCTCAATGACACATGACGGCGAAAGCTTCGATGCGGAAAACGATCTTCACGGCATCTTTTTTCTTTGCGGAGGCTTCGGTCTGCTTTTGCTCATCTTGCTTTTGATGTCAGCTTCGCTTCCGCTTTTGTTCTGCGTGCTGAAGCATCCGAAAATGCTCACCCCCTACACCGCCGCAACGCTTATATCGTTTTCATGCAGTCTCGCCCACGCATATTTCACGGCAGGCGTGCTGCGCCGTCCCAACGCTTCGTTTTACCTCGCCGTCACGCTTGCGGTGATGCTTTATCTTTATAAAAATCAAAAAAAGGAGGAAAAACCGTGACAAAAAGACTGAAAAGCTTCACTTTGAAGCACCTGCGGGAAATAACGCTTGCGCTTGTCGTCGTTCAGCCGGCAGCGGACGTCATTTCATATTGGCTCGCATTTTTCGGAATATCAAACTATCCGACGCTGATCCTGCGGCTTTTGCTCCTTGCCGCGACGTTCTTTTGCGGCTTTGCTGTCTCGTCGAGGAAGCGCGCATACCTTGCCTTCATCGTAATCGCCGCGCTGATCGCGGCAGGTCACGCGGCACCTTCCGCCGTATCGGGATATATTGCCCCCGTTTCGGACTTGACAAACTACGTTCGGGTGCTCCTCACTCCCGTGACCGCGCTCGCTCTTATCTCATTTTTACGCACCGAAAAGGGCGCGGACAGCTACGATTCAATCAAGATCGGCTTCACATTCAATCTTTTCTTTATCGCCGCCGTTGTCGTTATCGCAACAGTGACAGGCACAGACCCTCACACATACGCCTACACAGGAGTTATAGGTTGGTTTTCCAACACCAACTCGCAAAGCGCGATTCTTTCGTCGATATCGCCAGTAGCCGTCGCGTTCACCTATATGCGCTTCGGCATCAAGCATCCGTTGTTCATGCTTTCGCTCGCTTCTTCCGCTCTGATGCTTTACTTTTTCGGCACAAGGCTTGCCTTCGCCGGACTCGTTGCCGTGACGATCGGGATCGCAGTCTCAATTGTGATCGTTTCTCCCAAAAAGATGCGCGACGCCGCCGCGATATTTTTCGTAGGCGCTGTCCTTTTGCTCTGTGCGCCCCTCTCGCCCATGGCAAAGCATCAAAAAAATTATCAGAACGTCCAATCCGAGCGGCAGGACAGCGTCGACGACATTACGGGTAGCAGTCTGTCGCAATCGCCGTCTGACATGACGGACGACGAAAAATCCCGTCTCGCCATCGAACTTGCTCCCATCTACGAAAAGTACATTCCCGACTTCGTTGAAATGTTCGGCGTTCAGCGCACGGCGGAGCTGTACAATTATTCATCCGACATCGCAAAAATAACGGCGACGCGTCCGAAAAAGCTCATTTTCGCAAAGCTTTTGATGCAGGATTCGCCGGCTGTGTGCCGTCTTTTCGGGATCGAGCTTGCTCGCTTTACCGTCGACGGCAACAACTATGACGTCGAAAATGATTTTCACGGCATTTATTATCTTTACGGCGCCGTCGGACTCGGCGCAATGCTAATTTTCATCGGATATTTTATATTTCTCATCCTTCGCAGACTCATATCGAAAATTCCTCTGCCGCTCGACGCATTCGCATGGGGCATTTCCCTCGTCATGACCTTAGCGCACGCCTTCTTCACGGCAGGTGTACTTCGACGTCCGAGCGCTTCGTTTTACCTTGCCGTCTCGCTTGCCGCCGTATATTATCTGACGCGGATCAAATCCGAAACGGGGGAGAACAAATGAAGCTGTCCGTCATAATCCCCGCTTACAACACAGCGGAATATCTGCGCGAATGTGTCGATTCCGTAAAAATATGCGACGGTGTTGAGATCATCCTTGTCGATGACGGAAGCACGGACGGCGTTACCCCGTCCATTTGCGACGAGCTTGCGTCGGAGCGGAGCGATATCAAAACAGTGCACAGCCCAAACAAGGGACTCGGCGGCGCGCGCAGCTTGGGCTTGACTTACGCAAGCGGCGACTACGTCCTTTTTCTCGATAGCGACGATCTTCTCGCAAACGGCGCCGTTGATACGCTTCTTGAAGCAACCGAGCACGGCGACGACGTTATCGCGTTCGGATTTTTCGTCCGAAACGGCAACACCGACACCGCCTACATTCCGAATATATGTCTGCCGAACAGACGATTTTCGGTCAGATCAAATCCCGACTATCTTCTGTCGCTTCCGTCGGCATGGTCACGCGCATGGAAGCGTTCGTTTCTGACAGCGTCCGAGATCACTTTCCCCGAAAAGCTGCGCTATGAGGATCTTGCAACGGTACCGGCGCTCCTCGCCGCCGCAAAAACGATATACCCGCTGCAAAAAGAGCTTTACATATATCGCATACGACCGGGATCCATCATGTCCGATTCGTCACCACAAAAAAACAAAGACGTTCTTGCTGCTTTCGACCTGCTTCTGTCAAGCTTTGATCACCTCGGACTTACCGAAGCATATAAAAACGAGCTTGAACGACTCGCCATCGATCACATACTGATCGCCGCCTCCGTGCGCGTTCTTTCCGGACGCAAAAAAAGCGCGCGCGAAGCTGTGCGAAAGCTCGTCCGTTACGTTGATCTGCATTTTCCGACGCTCGAAAAAAATCCGCATTTCAAGTCACTTTCGTTCAAGCACCGACTTGTTTTCTCGTTCGTCCGAAACGATCACACAAGACTCGCTCAATTCTGCATCCGCATACATAATCTCATAAGCTGATACAAAAAAGACCGCAAAGCGGTCTTTTTTGCGTTAAACCGTTGACTTCGTGAGCGAATACGGATAAAATTAAATTTATACACCGCTGACAAAGCAAAGGAGACAAATATGGACAACAACGACCGTATCGGCTGGCTCTATCTTCTTCCGGCAATCATTTTTTTAGCCGTTTTCATGGTATATCCGCTCATAGATGTGTTCGTTTATTCTTTTGAGGAAAGCTACAACTCCGCATCTCAAACTTTCTCCGGCGTCGGAACGTTCAACTATTCTTACGTTTTGCACGATCACTACTTCATCCAAGCATTAAAAAACACATTTATTCTCGTTATAATAACAGTGCCAGTCTCAACGGGGCTCGCGCTTTTGATTTCGCTCGGATTAAGCTCGATAACAAAGCTGAGAAAGCTCTTTCAGACAATATATTTTTTGCCGTACGTTACAAACACGCTTGCCGTCGGTCTTGTATTCATGATACTTTTCAAAAAAACTCCGTACACGGACGGTCTTGTAAACGTTATTCTCGGACTTTTCGGTATGTCACCCGTTGATTTTATCGACGGCCCCTATTGGGCAAAGATGTTGGTTTTGTGCGTATATACGATCTGGGTCGTGCTTCCATTCAAGATCCTGCTCCTCACCTCGGCGCTTGCGTCGGTAAACGAAACATACTATAACGCCGCCAAGATCGACGGCTCCTCCAGGGCTCGCATTTTCTTCCGAATAACGATCCCCATGATATCCCCAACGATTTTTTATTTGATAATCACCGGCTTTATAGGCGCGTTCAAGGCATACAGCGACGCTGTCGCGCTTTTCGGCACAAGCCTTAACGCCGCCGAAATGAACACCATCGTCGGCTATGTTTACGATATGCTCTACGGAAACAGCGGCGGCTACCCGTCGTATGCATCTGCGGCAGCTATAATCCTGTTTGCCATCGTTTTGACGATCACGACAATAAATCTGCTTATAAGCCGTAAGCACGTTCACTATTAAGGAGCACGAAATGACAAATCATTATGATTTTGAAAAGCTTGAGCGACGTTCCAAGCGAAGAAAGCTCACGCTGAAGGCGATAATATATTTCTTCCTCGCAATTTGGGCTGTTGCGGTGCTGTTTCCTTTCTATTGGATGCTTTTGACCTCCGTAAAGGACTACGGCGCGTACAACGGCGAATACATTCCGAAGCTGTTCACCCTCTCGCCGACGCTTGAAAATTACAAGAACACTTTTGCGTCGGTGCCCTTGGCGGACTACATTCTCAACACCGTTATCTTCACCGTTGTCACAACGGTGCTGATGCTCGTCGTAACAGTGCTTGCCGCGTTTGCCTTTGCTAGACTGAACTTCAAGGGACGTGATCTTGCTTTTACGATCTTTCTTTCAATGATGATGATTCCGAGCGAGCTCGTCGTTATAACAAACTACGTCACCGTCACCGATCTGAACATGAAAAACTCCTTTACGGGACTGATTCTCCCCTCCGTGACAGCGGTTTTTTATATCTATTTGCTCAAGGAAAATTTCGCTCAGGTTTCCGATGAGCTTTACTATGCGGCGAAGGCGGACGGCTGCGGCAACTTCAAATATCTGTGGCGCGTACTGCTTCCGATCTGCCGTCCCACTGTTGTGACAATCACAATATTGAAGGTCATCGAATGCTGGAACAGCTACGTTTGGCCGCGTCTTATCACGGACGATCAAAAATACTTTCTTGTGTCGGGCGGAATTCAGGAAATCCGCGAAAACGGCTTCGGCAGAGAAAACATACCTGCGATGATGGCGGCTGTCGTCATCATTTCCGTGCCGCTGATCGTGCTGTTTCTCATTTTCCGTAACAAAATTATGGAGGGTGTCGCAAGAGGAGGTACAAAGGGATGAAAAAACGCATTTTTTCTCTGCTTCTTGCGTTTGTTCTGGCAACGACGGCACTTTGCGCCTGTCACGGAGCGCGCTCCTCTCCCGCGTTTGAAATGCCGGACGATTTTAATTCCGACGCCGAATACGAGATAACGTTTTGGGCTAAAAACGACACAAACATGACTCAGGTTGAGATATATCACCGTGCGGTCGAGGGCTTTGAGTCCCTGTACCCGAACGTGAAAGTAAATCTGCGTCTGTACAATGATTATTCCAAGATCTATAACGACGTAATCACAAACATTTCAACAAATACGACGCCTAATGTCTGCATAACGTACCCCGATCACATCGCAACGTACATGACAGGTCAAAATATCGTCCTGCCGCTTGACAAGCTCATGGTGGATGAAAAATACGGTCTCGGCGGCAGTGAGCTTCGCTTTGACGCGCCGACCGCAGACGAGATCATCCCTCAATTTCTTTCCGAGGGCGTCATAAACGGCACACAGTACGCGCTCCCCTTTATGCGTTCGACGGAAGCCTGCTACGTAAACAAAACGTACGTTGAGGCGCTCGGCTACGAGCTTCCCGAAACGCTGACATGGGACTTCGTTTGGGAGGTTTCGGACGCGGCGACGAAAAAGAACGCGGACGGTACCTACGCCGTCAACGGTCAAAACGTCATGATCCCCTTTATCTACAAATCGACCGATAACATGATGATACAAATGCTGCGTCAGCTCGGCGGCGATTACTCGACAGACGACGGCGATATCCTCATCTTCAACGATCAAACAAAAAAGCTTCTTTATACAGTCTCCGATCACGCGCGGCTCGGCGCGTTCTCGACCTTTAAGATATCGAGCTACCCCGCAAACTTCCTCAACGCAGGTCAATGCATTTTTGCCGTCGATTCAACGGCGGGCGCTACCTGGATGGGCAGTGACGCCCCTTTGATCGACATCAGCGAGGAAAGCATTGTTGATTTTGAAACGGTCGTTATGCCGATCCCGCAATTCGATGCGGAAAATCCGCAGATGATCTCGCAGGGCCCCTCTGTCTGCATTTTCAATAAGGACGATCCGCAGGAGGTGCTTGCAAGCTGGCTTTTCGCGCAGTATTTGCTCACGAACGACGTTCAGATTGCATATTCTCAAACGGAGGGCTACACTCCGGTAACGTCAAAGGCTCAATCGTCGGCTGAATACACCGATTATCTCTCCCGAAGTGGCGAGGACAACGAGCTTTATTACAGCATCAAGCTTGATGCTACGCGTTTGCTGCTCGACAACATCGAAAACACGTTTGTAACACCCGTATTTAACGGTTCTGCGTCGCTCAGAAGCGCCGCCGGTCAACTTATCGAGGATGCTACAAAAGCCGTCAGCAGAGGAAAAACAGTCGATGAGAGCTTCATGTCGGAGCTGTTCGATAATATGTCGTCTCTGTACAGGCTCGATCAAATAAGCAATCTCGGCAAAAACACCTCCGTTGAGGACGAGCCGCTTCCCGTCGAATCCCGCGCACTTATAATAGCGCTCGCCGTCATTTGGCTCGGAATTGCAGCTTATTTTATTTACGAAAAAATTCAACTCAAAAAGCTCGAAAAACACAAAAAAGCATTGCATATTTAACGGTTTGGTGTATAATAACATTTAGGATCATGTGATCCGTGATAATTATAAGGAGATTTACTTATGAAAAGAATTATTGCTTTCGCTCTCGTTTGCATTATGGCTCTCGGCTTCACGGCTTGCGGCGATGATATTCACGCAAAATCCGAAGGCGTTATGACCTATGAAGAATATGCAGCGGCTGAGCTCCACGCAGAAGTTACTGTTGAATGCTTCGTTCAGGGTAATCAGTCCTGGTGGTTCAACAGCGAAAAGAACAAGGGCGTCATCTCTGTTTACGCACAGGATAAAGACGGCGCTTACTTCCTTTACGAAATGGAATGCACCGAAGAAAACGCCAAGAAGCTCACTGCCGGCACAAAGATCCGCGTAAAGGGCTACAAAGGAGAATGGGCAGGCGAATTCGAGATCGTAGACGCTACATTCGAGATCCTCGAAGGCAACTGGGTTGCAGAAGCTATGGACGCTACATCCCTTCTCGGCAAGGATGAGCTTGTTAATCATCAGAACAAGTTCGCTTCCTTCAAGGGTATGAAGGTTGAAGCTATCGAGTACAAGAACGGCGAGCCCGGCGACGACATCTACGTAACACTCAGCTACGGCGGCGCTTCTTACTCTTTCTGCGTTGAATCCTACCTCACCTCCCCCGATTCCGACGTTTACAAGACAGTTGGCGAGCTTAAGACAGGCGACACTGTTGACGTTGAAGGCTTCCTTTATTGGTATAACGGCGTTAACACGCACATCACCTCCATCGTTAAAAAGTAATTAACAGCACAAAAGGCTTACGGATTTCCGTAAGCCCTTTTCGTTTTTCAGCCTTGTCTGAGTCGCTTGACCGCCTCGCAGTCTGCTGTACCGAGGTATTCAAGTGCATCCTCGATTATTTCGTTTTCGTCCGCGCACACATATTTCCCGTAATCATCAACGGACGTCAGCTTCCGACAGAACGCGTTTGCCGCGAAGCGGGAGTTCGGCATCGCGTGAAAATCAGATCCTGCCGTTCGGTGAAGCTCGTAATGCGACGCATAAAAATTACTGAGCTCCGAATCCTTCGGAGTCTTGTTGACTGTGCAATTATAAACCTCGGCAGCGTCAGTCAATCTGGGAAACAAACGCAAAAACGGCACCCACGGCGCCTCCCTGAACGGGTGCGCCTGCGAGAGAAATGCCCCCGCCTCGTGCGCGCGTTTGCAATACTCATTGACGCTCCAGCTGCAAACGTCGGGATTTGAGAGCAGCCACTCTTTGTCAAGCCCGTAGGTCAGTATCTCCGAGCCGCCGTGACAGTATTCCCAACCGAAAAAAACGTCCAGACCGATCTCGTCGCCGCGTTTCTTCGCGTTTTCGTAGCCACGCATAAACAGCTCAACTCTTTCCTCCCACGGCAGATCGCGCGGAACGGCGCAATTTCCGTTAAAGAAATGATCTGTTATTATTATTCCCGTATAGCCTATCGCCTTGTAAAAATCAGCCGCGTCCGCGCCCTTGATCCGCGAGCAAGCACTGCCCTCCGACGTATGCATATGCGCTTCATATAAAAATTTTTTGCTCATAAATAATCTCCGTTTGTTTTTTGCGCTTTTATTGTACAACGTGCGTCAACTATTGTCAAGAATCTAAAAAAGGCTTTAATTTCGGCAAATTTTATGATACAATATATAAACAAGCTGTCACGAAAGGAGGCTGTGCCCGTGAAAAAACGCATCGCTTTGATTTTTTCGATGCTCGTCATATTGACGGCGCTTACGTCTGTTCATGTTCGCGCGGACGAAGAACCGATCCTGCCGATCGTCATCGACGACATGGCAAGCGCAAGCGTCTGGGATGTGCCGTCCCTCAACGTTTCGCAAATTGCATATACGGACGAGACCTCCGCGATGGCAAGCTCCGAAACAGACGGCGGTTACCTTTGCTTCACCGCATCGGGACTGAGCTCCGGCAGTGAGCTTTCCGCGACGCGTTGCCTTGACGAGCCGATCAACCTTTATAATTATTCCGCAATTTCGTTTAATTACTATATTCCGTCAAGCGAAACGACGAGCAGCGTTGCATATAATTTCACAGTGACGCTTGCGTCGGGCGCCTCGACAGTCTCGTCGTCGTTTGCCGCCGTTACGGACAAATGGACAACGGCGGAGATCGCGTTTGATACCTGGCACAAACGCAACTCCGTTGACGCGATAACAATAACAGTCTCCCCGATTTTTGACTCGGAAACGTCCGAAAAGCTCGATGCTTCCTTCTGTGTTGACGGAATCACCGCTTCGCGCGCCGCAGACACCTCCTACGAGGACAGATTTATGACAGCGTCGTTTTCCGTCAAGGACGGTACTGTCACAAACTACGCAGACGGCACGGTGCTTTGGCGTCGAGCCGCCGCTTCCTCCATTTCGGCAAACATTTCATATTCCTCCGTCTCCGAAGCACTTGGACACAACACGTTGCGCATCGTTCTTTCGGCAAATACGGATACGGAGCTTCATTTTTCCGCCATCTACGAGGACGGAACAGTCTATGAGGGTAAATCTCAAACGGTTTCCGAGGGAAGCGGAATGCTTGCTTGCTATTTCAGCTTTCCCTCGCCCGAAAAGGCGCTTCGATTTGCAATAGCGTCCGACACAGAGCTCGGCGGCACTGTCACGCTGTACGGAATCGACACCTTGTATATGCCCGTGTCGATCGCGCCGACCGTTCTCGGAACGCTCGACGTCTGCGCCTTTGACGCGGACGGATCGCTAAATCTACGTGGTACGATCTCGTCGGACACTGTAGCGGAGCATATAAACGGCTCAATCTGCATATACGCCGTGCCGCTTTACGCCGAAACGGAGGAAACAGTGCTCACCTCCGAGCCGATTGCAAAAGCAACAATGACGACCCGTTTCAATCTCACCATCGACGCGGCGTCCCTGCCCGACGGCTCTGCCGCCATGAAATACGCTGTCGTCATATCGGATAAATCGTCGCTGGTTTCCGTTTGCGAGCCGCTTTTGCCCGAAACAAAAAAAGCGGGCGCTTCCGTCCCCGTTCGCTCAAACAGCATCAAGGGAATAACAAACGCCGATATAAGTCACGAAGCGGGACTGACGGAAATTACCGTCGAGCTTAACACGCTGTTCGGCACGCCATCATCTTCGAAAATATATTCCGCCTTCGGTGAGCTTTATTATTTCAGCTCTGAACAGCTTTCCGAGCTTGACTCCGCTGTAAAAGCAGTCTCACTTTCGGGCACGGACGTATATCTGCGCCTCACTCGCGGCGCGACAGACGCCGCGCTTGTCCCGATCATTTCGGCAGACGATGAAAAATCATTCCGTGAGCTTTACGCCGCTGTCGATTTTCTCACATCGCGCTATTCCTCCGACGAATACGGCTATGTGAGCGGTATGATAATCGGGAATTCGCCCACAGACGTAATCGGCTCCGCCGTTTTCGATGCAACCGCCGTCAAGTCGTTTGTAATGACCGCTGCCGTCGTGTACGGTGCAGGTGGACTTAACATCGCGGATTTCAATGTTATTTTCCCCGTCAACGATACGTTTGTCAGCGTTGCGCCGTCGCTCATGTCGTCGGAGCTTATGCTGCGACTTATAACAAGCTACACGGAAGAAATCGGACTTTCCGACTACGGCATCCTTTGGCAGACCGACTCCGTCTCATCAACACAAACAAAATACGGCATTTCTTCGCTCGATTACATCTCCAAGTATATTTCTTCGCTCGGCGGAAATTCGCCGCAATTCTATTTTCTGAAATACACCCCGTCGGAGCTCAATCTCGCATCCCGCAATCTGCTTTTGAAAAGCGTCGTCCCCGCATACTTTGCGGCGTGCTCGCAAAGCTCCGCGCAAGGCTTCATTCTAAACGCCGCAAGCGCACCTGACGTCTCGTCCGACAACGATTTTGCGAAAATTTTCGCAGAGCTTGACACGAATATGTACGAAAGCGCCGTTTCCGAGATATATGCCTCGGAGGACGAGCTTCCGCGACCTTCCGCCGCGGCGGAAAAGCGCGCCTTTGCGCGTACCGTTTCAAGCATTACGGCGAGCACCTCCGTCGGCACCGTCGGAAGCGCCGTCTTGTTCGATTACAACAGCTCATTTTACACCGGCGGCTGGTTTTCCCTGTCGCGTTCGGGCGAATGCATGACTGTCAAAGCGGACAATGGACGTGTCCTTCGCTGTACGGGCGGAGTAATGTTTTCTTCCGCGACGTCTCCGATTGATCTTTCGTCAGCACCCGTGCTTTCGTTTGAGATGTACGGAAGCACCGCGACAGCTTACACATTCACTCTCATCTCCGCGCACTCCATAGCATCAGTCGATGTCAACGTAAGCGAATCCGCGGAAAAAATCTACATTGACCTTTCCGAATTTGACGAGCTTTCCGCCATCACCGGCATCATTCTTCGTCAGAAGGATACTTCCGACGCGTCGCTGTTTATAAAAAACATTCACGTCAACAGCCATGAGCTTACCGACGCCGAGCTTTCCGAAATATTCAACGCTAATCTGATCGGTAAGCCGAGTGCGCCTCCACCGGCGGAGGAAAACATCGTCGAGATCATCGCAGTCATTTCCGCCGCCGCGATCGTTTCAGCGATGTTATTAATTCTTCTGCGAAGCCGAAGCAAGAAAGCGCAAGACTGATCAAAACCGAATTTAAGCACAAAAAATCCCGCCTTACGGCGGGATTTTTATTATTCTTTTTCTTCCGGCACTTCAAGCTTTTTTATCGAAACAGCTCTGACTGCCTTTTCGTCTGCGGAAAGAACAGTGAAAACGTACTTTTCGTACTCAACGGTTTCTCCGACCTCAGGGAGCTTTCCGAGCTCCTCGATGATCCAACCGTTCAAAGTCGTTGACTCGCCGTCAAATTCGATCTTCAACTGCTTTTCAAGACGTGTAAGGTCTGTTGAGCCGTCCGCCTGATATCCGTCGCCGGTTTCCGTGATCTGCTCATCAGCTTTGATTTCATACTCACCGAGCAAGCATTTTATGAGGTCGCTCATCGTTACGATACCGTCGGTACCGCCGAATTCGTCAACAACAACGGCAAATCTGATGCCCTCCTCCTTCATGTGCGAGAAAATATCTCCCGCCTTTGCGTATGAAGAAATAAAGCAGGGCTTGTTGACCGCGTTATTGAGCACCGCTTCCTTGTCGGTTTCTTTCATCGTAAGGAAGCGCTTTACATCAAGCACGCCTACGATATTGTCGGAATTTTCCGAATAAACAGGGTAATAATCGTACACGTTCTCGTGAATGATCTCTCTCCACTGATCAACGGACTCCTCGATGTCAAGCATCGTGACCTCTGTTCTGTGAACCATCGCCTCGCAGACAGAGATCGAGTCAAATTCGAAAAGATTCTGAATAATATCGTTTTCCTCGGAGTCGATAATTCCGCGCTCCGCACCGATGTCAGCCATCATTCTGATCTCCTCCTCGGAGACGTCGCCGTCAGCCGCAGACGGATCTATGTGCAGAAGGCGCAATATTCCGTTTGTTGAAACGGTAAGCAACCAAACGATAGGCGAAAAAAGCTTGGAAATGATGCTTACGGGAAGCGCCAGCTTCAGCGATATCGGCTCAGACTTGCTTTGCGCGAGACGCTTCGGGACAAGCTCACCGAAAATAAGCGTTACAAATGAAAGCAAGAGCGTGATAAGCACAACGGATATGGCGTCAAGCGTCGATTCGCTAATTGTAACGCCTATCGAAATAAGCCATTTCACGATATATTCGGAAAAGTTGTCGGCTGCGAACGCACTTCCGAGATAGCCGGAAAGCGTGATCGCGACCTGTATTGTCGCCAAAAAGCGCGCAGGGTCTTTAGTAAGCTTAAAAAGACGTTTTGCCGAGCGATTTCCGTCCTCGGACATACGCTCAAGCTTTGCTTCGTTAACGGAAAGCACCGCAATCTCGGCACAAGCAAAGACTGCATTCAAAAATATAAGTATAACCTGTAATAATAAAGGTTTCAGCATAATATGTTATTCTCCTAAAATTAAAATTGATGTTTTTTGCGGATGCGGGTCATACGATCACATACGCAAAAAGCGGATCAATCTACGGAGAAACACGTAAATCCTGAACGGATCCAAAG
>CAZOMK010000002.1:0-28470 GCA_964580615.1 uncultured Lachnospiraceae bacterium
CGAGAGATAGGAAACGAAGCGGGATTTTATCTCGTTCTCATCGTCGGCGATGAGTCGAAGCTCCTCCTTTGTCTCTTAGTCTACAATGGGAGAGTAAAGCCATTTTTCATAAGCGGCTTTAATGTACTGTTCCATATTGTGTTCCTCCGAAAAATATGTGATTTTATTGATTCTTTATGATTATTGACACTTCGCCCGACGAAAGAGTCGAGATTATGCCGTTTTCGTCTTTGACGACAAGCTCGCAGTCATCGTTTACGTCAAGGCAAAGGGCGAGCACGTCCGGGGTGCCGTCGAAGTGATGCAGACGGACTGCCGAGCCGATGTGCATTATGCGCGAGCTGTAATCGCGATGTGTTTCGGAAATGTGCGGCAGACGTGAGAAAAAGGCGTTTACAGTCTCGGAAATGACCGCGCTTGCGTCAAATTCGACGGCGCTTTTTTCGCCGCAAATTCGCGAAAGCGATGTCGCGGTTTCGGGAAAATCGACGTTGACCGCGTTTATTCCGATCCCGACCGTGATGTGAGCTTCATCTCCGACGGTAACCGCTTCGGACAGGATCCCGCCGAGCTTTTTTCCGTCCGCGATTATGTCGTTGACCCATTTTAAGCCGACGCAGACGCCGTACAGCTTTGTCAGCGCGTCTGTGACGGCAACTCCTGCGAGCGGCGTCACGAGCCGAGCTTCGTTTTGCGCGCGGCTTACGGGCATGGAAAAATTAAAGCTGAAATATATGCCTCCGCGCTCGGAGGAAAAGCTTCTTCCGAGGCGTCCCTTGCCCGACGTCTGAGAGAGCGCTGCGAAAATGCGCGCGTCCGTATCGCCGTTTTTGATCGCGTCGATAAGCGCAGTGTTCGTGGACGGGATCGCGTCGAAAACTGTTGTCGATCTGCCTGTGAGCGAGGAAATAACGTCCGCGCTCGGCGGCACAAGGCTTGATGTATGCTTTTTGTTCATTAATTTATATAATGTCGTATATTCCGATCAGGGTAAAGCTCGGATGAAAGAGGTTCAGATAGAGCAAAAACGGCTTGTAGGCTCCGCCGAGCTTGAAAGTAAAGCTGAATATTTCGCCGTTGCGTTCGGACGGCAAGGACGAGATGTCGATCAGCGAATTTCCGAGCGCATGAGCAGCCCGTGCTATCGCCATCGCCTCGCTTCCCGAACAGGGAACGGAAAATTCCATGTGAGACGGCGCGGAAACGATCGGTCTGCTGTCACGCTTGCAAAGCGCGTATCTCATGACGTTTTCGCTCGATTCGACGGAGACAACGGCGGCGATCTTCATGCCGTAAACGTCTATCATCTTATAAAACGAACGAAGTCTGCCGTCGTTGGAGCTCATGACGGGGATGATGCAAAAGCCGGCGTCGCCGTCAAGGACTGCGTCGCACGAATAGGAGATCCTGCTTGTGTGAACGGCGGACAAGTGAAATCTGCGCGAAAATTCGTCGAAGGCGGAGTCGGCTCCGCTTCCGGAAACAAAGGACGCAGATGAGTCGGCAGAGCCCGGATCTGAAAAGATCGCGTCGTCTACGGCGCCGCAAAGCGCCTCGTAGGTTTCTGTGAGCAAACGGGCGAAAATGCCGCCGTTTTCTCCGTCACCGACGAGTCTGACGGATGCTTTAAGCTCCGACGACAGCTCTGCGGAGCAGCCCTCCGCGGCAAAAAGCTCGCGCAAAAGCTCGCGCTCATCCTTTACGGAAAGACGAGCAAGCTCCTTGATGTAGCCTTTTTTTATTGTTTCCGAGCGCAAAAGCTCCTCGGATGCGTCCGAAAGTCCGCGTGATATGATTTCTCGGGCAGTTGCTTTCAAGGCGAGCCCCCCTTTAAGCGTCAAAAATTATATGCGGGAGAGAATTTCATAGCTTTCGGACAAAAATTCCTTCATTTCGTCCGAGGAAAGCTCGCGCTTGGAAAGGCGCGCAAGCGACCAGATATGCTTTGCGACTGTTTTTGCGGTGTCGGAATCTGCTTCGCCAAGCAGCTTTTTGATCAGACCGTTTTCAAGGTTGACGGTCAGCGAAAGCTCCTTTGCGCCGACAGCGTCGGACATTCCGTAAAGGCGCATCATGTCGTTCATACGGCGCGACTGCTCGTTTTCGATGATGATCGCGGGCGTTTTCGCGTCGCGCAAATGCTGAAATTCCACAGTAAGGGCGTCATTGCCGGAAACGTCGCGGAAAAGCTTTTTAAGTCCCTCCGTTTCGGCAAGTGTTTCCGCGTCGTTGACCTTGAGCGCATCGTCGATGCCTGCGTCTACGCGGATAAATTTGCAGTTTTTGTCCGATTCAAGCAGAGAAATGAATTGCGTGTCGATAACGGAATCGAGATAAACGACCTCGATGCCCTCCGCCTCGTAAGCGGAGATGTACTGCGCTTCCGTGATCTTGTTGTTGCAGTAATATACCTTACCCTCGTGCTTTTCCTTTGCGCTGTCTAGGTATTCATCAACGGTAAGATGCTTGCCGGATGTTGTGGGAAGCAGGACGGCGGCTTTTACTCTGTCGTAGAATTTGCGGTCACGGATGCAGCCGTATTCAACGAATGTTTTTATGTCGTGCCAGATCTCGCAGTAACGATCTTTTTCGTTGTTGAACAGCGAGACGAGCTTGTCCGCTACCTTCTTTGTGATGTGCGCGGAAACCTTTGAAACGTAGCTGTTGTTTTGCAGATAGCTGCGCGATACGTTAAGGGGCAGCTCAGGACAGTCAAGCACGCCGCGAAGCATCAAAAGATATTCGGGGATGACCTCCTTGATGTTGTCTGCGACAAAGACCTGATTGTAGTAAAGCTTGACTTGACCCTCAAGGCTTTCGTATTCGTTTGTGATCCTGGGGAAGTAAAGGATTCCCTTGAAATTGAGGGGATAGTCCGCGGAGATGTGAATGTGGAACAGCGGCTCGCGGAAATCGGAAAAGACCTTGTGATAAAATTCCTTGTAGTCCTCGTCCGTGCAGTCGGAGGGCGCCTTTTGCCAAAGCGGAGTGACGTCGTTGATCGGCTCCTCCTTGCGGCAGTCGCAGTCCTCGTCGTGCTCATGCTCGTGATCGCAGTCACATTCGTGCTCGTGCTCGCTTCCGTCCGAAAAATAGATCGGAACGGGCAAAAATGAGCAGTATTTTGCAAGGATCTCGCGAATCTTTGAGGCGGAAAGGAATTCCTTTTCGCTGTCCGTTATGTGCATAACAACGGACGTTCCGCGTCCGCAGTCCTCGTCGGGCTCGGAGATCTCGTATTCGCCCGACTCTGTGCAGACCCACTTGACAGCGGGCGCGCCCGTGTATGATTTTGTGATCACGTCAACGGTGTCGCTGACCATAAAGGAGCTGTAAAAGCCGAGACCGAAATGACCTATAATGCCGTCGCCGCCGGTTTCACCCTCGTATTTTTGAATGAATTCGAGCGCGCCGGAGAGCGCGATGCGACAAATGTACCTGTCAAGCTCGTCCTCTGTCATGCCGATGCCGTTGTCGCGAACGGTGAGCGTGCCTGCGTCAGCGTCAAGGATAACGTCAATGCGGAACGCGTCCTCATCTATGCTGGAGGCTTCTCCGAGCGAGGAAAGACGACGAAGCTTTGTTACAGCGTCGCAGGCGTTCGATACGATCTCACGAAGGAAGATCTCTTTTTCCGAATAGAGCCATTTTTTAATAATAGGGAAGATATGCTCCGTTTGGACGGAGATACCGCCGTGCTTTGTGTTTTCTGACATTTTCATTACCTTTCGAATATTAATATATTAAGAGCCGAGCGGCTCTTGTTATCTATATATAAATTATATATCCGCATTTACGCATTGTCAAGACGCAGAAACATCAAAAGCGCACTTGCAAAAATCCGTCTTATGTGATATACTGAGCCTTACGGACCCATTATTGACGCGATATGCGCGCGTTCAGTCGGTGTTTTCCCATGCCCCCATAGTTAAATGGATATAATAAACCCCTCCTAAGGGTTAGTTATGGGTTCGATTCCCGTTGGGGGTGACAATAAAAACAGCACTTCAACCGAAGTGCTGTTTTTTTGTTATTTTTTGCTTAATATCGGTGTGTCGCAGAATTCGACAACGGGCTCGCCGGTCAGTCCGTCGCCCTCGAAAACGACGATCTCGTTTTTGCCATTTTTGAGCAGTGAGGCGGGGATGTAAAGGGTGACCTGAGGGCCGATCTCCCAATAACGACCGATGTTGTAGCCGTTGACGAGCACGAAGCCCTTCTTGAAATTGTCAAGCTTGATGAAGGTGTCGGCGGGCTCGTCGATTTCGATGAAGCCGCGGTGGAAGGCGGAGCATTCGTGCGGCATTTCGCTTGAATATTCGACAAGCTCAAGGTTGTCCATCGGCAGACAGAACGCGTCCCAGCCGAAGTGGATCTTTCCGCCGAGCAGACAGCGTCCCGCGATGCCCTTCTTACGCATCATCTTGGGGCCGAAGTTGCAGCGACCCATGTTTTCGCAGAGCACAGTCAAAACGTCGCCCGCCTTGGCGGAGATGTTTATGTGAAGACTGTCGTTGATGTATACAACGCCGACAAGCTCGCGATTTACGTAGATCTGCGCGCGGTCACCGAGGCTTTCAAACGACAACGTTGCGTTTTCGTAGTCGCGGTTGAGGACTGTGCGATATGCGATATAGCCGTAGCCCTGACCGTACTTTTCCATGCAGAGCGGCACGTCGGAATGAACGGGCGAGGAGAGCTTTTCGACAATGTCGAAAAAGCCTGCGTGCTCTGTCAGAGCAAGCTTACCGAAGGCGCGCTTTGTTCTGTTTGCGGGAATTTCGGGGAGCGGATGATCAATGTACTTCTTTATCACCTCGCGAACAGCATGGTATTTGGGAGTTACGTCGCCGCATTCGGAAAGCAACGCGTCGTAGTCGTAGCTTGTTACGTCGGGTGCGAATTTTTCGTAGTGGTTTGCGCCGGATGTGAATCCGAAATTGGTTCCGCCGATGAACATATATATGTTAAGGCTTCCGCGCTTGAGCATATCGTCAACAACGCCGGCGTAATTTTCCGCGCTTGTTGTGTGATGCTCCGGATCACCCCATGCGTCAAACCAACCGTTCCACATTTCCATGCAGACCTTGGGTACGTCGGGGAAAAGAATGTCGTGAGCGCGGAAGTTTTCTTCAACTCTGCTTCCGAAGTTGAGCGTAGGCAGACAGCCCTCGATGTGACCGTCGAGCAGGTCGCTCATGCTTGTTCCGTCGGAGGTGAAAAGCGGAACATCGATGCCGCGGCGAATGTAGCCGTCGCGGAGATATTTCAAGTATTCCTTGTCGTCACCGTAGTAGCCGTACTCGTTTTCGCACTGAAGCATGATTACGGGGCCGCCGTTTGTGCAAAGGAGGGGACGCACCTCGGCAAGCAGATGATCGAGGTAACGGTCAAAATGCTTGATGTAAGCGGGGTTGGAGCAACGGATCTCAATGCCCTCGTCGGACTGAATCCACCACGGCAGACCGCCGAATTCCCATTCGGCACAAATGTACGGGCCGGGTCTGACGATGACCATAAGTCCCGCCTTTTCAGCCGCTTTTATGAAGCTCGCAATGTCGAGATTTCCCGTAAAGTCATATTCTCCGGGCTTTTTTTCGTGCATATTCCAAGCACAGTAAGTCTCGACGCAGTTACAGCCCATCGCAACCATCTTGTCAAATATGTCCGCCCATGTGTCCGGCATATTTCTGAAATAATGAACAGCACCCGAAATAAGCTTTATCGGATTGCCGTCCTTAATAAATTGATTTTTTACGATTTCAAATGTCATTTAGGGTATTTCCTTTCGGAATCGTTATTTACCCGTCAATTATACACTACCTCCGACCTTTAAGTCAACCGTAACGAAAGTTTCTTTCCGAAACGGCGTGTTTTTTTGTTTATGTATGGATTCCGAAGCGTTTTTCTGATATACTTGAAGCGTAAAATAACAAAAAGCAGTGGAGATATCATTATGAAATCGCTGATTCATTTATATAAAATAGGTCACGGGCCGTCAAGCTCACATTCGATGGGCCCCGCTTACGCGGCGGAGGAATTCCGCAGACGCAATCCCGACGCCGACAAGGTAAAGGTCACGCTTTACGGCTCGCTTGCGAAAACGGGCAAGGGGCATCACACCGATTATGCAGTCCTCTCCGCGCTCAACGGAATCGAATCGGAGGTCGTGTTCGATATGGAAACGACGGACATACCGCACGAGAACACGCTTGATTTTACAGCGTACAAAAACGGAAGCGTAATAGCGCAGACGAGATTTCTTTCCGTCGGCGGCGGCGATATCGAGATCCCCGGAGAGCCTCCCGTCATACCGACAGACGTTTATACCCACAACACCTTCTCCGAAATTGCCGAATACTGCAAGAGCAACGCGATCCGCTTGTCGGATTATGTTTATATGCACGAGGGTGAGGCTATCAAGTATCATCTTGCCGAGGTCTGGCAGACGATGAAGGACGCGATCTCACGCGGACTGAAAACGTCGGGAGTGCTTGAGGGCGGGCTCGGCGTCGAAAGAAAGGCGCAATTCCTGTTCAATCAGCGACACATAGACGAAAGCCAAACGACGCGCGAAAACAGGCTTGTCTGCTCGTATGCCTTTGCAGTGGCGGAGGAAAATGCCGCAGGCGGCATCGTGGCGACGGCGCCGACCTGCGGAGCGGCAGGAGTAATGCCGGCCGCACTTAAATATATGCAGGAAACAAAGGGCTTTTCCGACGACGAGATCATAAATGCGCTCACCGTCGGCGGACTTATCGGTAATATAGTTAAGACGAACGCATCCGTTTCCGGTGCGGAATGCGGATGTCAGGCGGAGATCGGCACGGCAACGTCAATGACGGCGGCGGCGCTTGCGGAGCTTCACGGAATGGGCATAGATCAGATCGAATATGCGTCCGAGGTTGCGATGGAGCATCTGCTCGGTTTGACGTGCGACCCCATTTGCGGACTTGTGCAGATCCCGTGTATTGAAAGATGCGCTGTTGCGTCGATGCGTGCGATAAATGCGCTCTCGCTTGCAAACTTCCTTTCCGGTACACGAAAAATTTCGTTTGACCTTGTCGTTCATACGATGTATGAGACGGGTAAGGACATGAAGGCGATGTACCGCGAGACGGCAGAGGGCGGACTTGCGAAAAATTACAAATAAACGGAGGACAGTATGACAAAACAGTTTCGTATGCGCTTCCCGGAAGGGAAAATGAAGACGTTTACGATGAGCTATGACGACGGAGTCGAGCAGGATATAAGACTGATCGAGCTCATGCGACGTCGCGGAGTTAAGGGAACGTTTAATCTCAGCTCCGGCGAATACCCCCCGGAGGGACACAAATGGCCCGAAGGACAGGTGCATCGCCGTATGCCGCTTTCGGAGTGTCAAGACCTGTATGTGGGCGACGATATCGAGATCGCGATCCACGGCACACATCATCCGCATTGGAATTCACAGCCTGCACCGCTTGCGACGTGGGATGTTATAAATGACAGACGTGAGCTTGAAGCTCAGTACGGCAGGATCGTGCGCGGAGGCGCGTATCCGTTTGGCTCGTTTAACGATACAGCCGTTGAAATTTTGCGCCTTGCGGGAATAAAATATTGCCGTACCGTTATTTCAAGTCACAGCTTCGATATGCCTCGCGATTGGCTCAGACTTGAAGCGACCTGCCATCATCGCGACGAAAGACTCAACGAGCTTGCTGACAGATTCATTTCGTTGAACCGTCCGCAGGCGGAGCCGATGATGTTTTATCTGTGGGGTCATGCTTACGAGTTCGAGGGCGCGAACAATTGGCACGTGATCGAAGCTCTGCTTGAAAGGATGGGCGGCAGGGACGATATTTGGTACGCAACGAATATAGAGATCTGCGATTATGCGGAAGCGTTCGGCAGACTGTACTTTTCCGCGGACGGGAATCTTGTCCATAACCCGACTGCTATCGACCTTTGGGGTACGGACGGAGAAAAAACTGTCAAGATCCCGTCGGGCGGGACAGTGTCGCTCAAATAAATGAAGCAAACAGTAAATTTTGATTCACCGATCTCTGTCATATCCGGTATAGCGGAGGGCGGAGCGAGGGAAAAACAGCTTCGCAAGCTCGGAATATATACTGTCGGTGAGCTTTTGGAGCATTATCCGCGAGCTTACGAAAATCGCGGGGATGTGAAAAAGATTGCGGATGAGCCGGACGGCGAACCGCACGCGTACCTGCTCACTGTTGTTACGGCGGCAACGGTTACAACGATACGTCGCGGGATGACGGTTTTGAAGCTGCGCGCCGCAGACGATTCGGGAACGGCGGAGATCTGCTTTTTCAATCAGCATTATCTGAAAGCATCCTTTCCCGTCGGGGCACGTATGCGATTTTACGGCAAGACGGTGCGCGTACGCGGCGGCTTGAAGCTTTATTCGCCCGTGTTTGAGCCGATCGGAGCGGAGCTTGCGGCTGTCGTCCCGATCTACGGTACAACAGCCGGTCTTTCGCAGAAGCTTTTGTCGTCTTTCGTGAAGAAAGCGGCGGACGCGCTTTTGCCGTCCGTGCGCGATTTCCTGCCGGACAGCATCCGCAGGGAGCGTGAGCTGTCAACACTGCGATATGCCTACGAAAACATACATTTTCCCGAATCGGAGGACGCGCTTGAACGCGCAAAACGCAGACTGATCTACGATGAATTTTTCCTGTTTGCCGTTCGAATGAGGCTCGCCAAGGAGGAGATGAGCCGCGGGCATACGCGTCCGTTTGAAAAAACTGATATGTCTCCGTACACGGCTTCGCTCGGCTACGAGCTGACGGGCGCGCAAAAGCGCGCTGTTGCCGATATTGAAGCGGATCTTGCATCGGAGGTGCCGATGTGCCGCATCGTCGTCGGAGACGTTGGCTGCGGAAAAACTGCAATTGCCGCGGCTGCGGCATATATGACCTTCAAAAACGGACGTCAGTGCGTTTTGATGGCGCCAACCGAGATCCTCGCACGTCAGCATTATTCGGAGCTGGCCGAGAGGCTCGGCGCGCTCGGAATGAAGGTGTCACTGCTCGTCGGCTCGATGAAGGCGGCGGAAAAACGCGCCGCGCTCGACGCCGTGTCCGGAAAAACGGACAGAGCCGATCTTGTGATAGGCACTCACGCGCTTATCGAGGATAAGGTGATATTTGATTCTCTCGGTCTTGTTATAACCGATGAACAGCATCGCTTCGGCGCAATGCAGAGAGCGAAGCTCGCGGAAAAGGGCGGGGACGCAGTCAATACGCTCGTTATGAGCGCGACGCCGATCCCGCGGACGCTTTCGCTCGTAATGTACGGCGATCTTGACATCTCCGTGATCGACGAGATGCCTCCCGGACGGCAAAGCGTAGATACCTTTGTCGTCGATGAGAGCTACCGCCCGCGACTTTACGCATTCATGCGTAAGCAGATCGAAAACGGCAATCAGGTTTACGTCGTTTGTCCCGCTGTCGGCGGCGACGATGACGAGACAGGCAGCTCCGCCGATGAATATCGCGATCCCGATGCGCCGACGCTCAAGGCGGCGACGGAGTACGCAAAGGAGCTTGCGGAGACTGTTTTCCCCGATATAAGGGTCGGCTTTGTGCACGGAAAAATGAAGGGCGCGGACAAGGATGCCGTGATGTGGGCTTTTGCGTTAGGAGAGATAAAAATACTTGTTTCAACGACTGTTATCGAGGTCGGAGTCAATGTCCCGAACGCGACGCTGATGGTTATCGAGAACGCGGAGCGCTTCGGACTTTCACAGCTTCATCAGCTTCGCGGACGAGTCGGCAGAGGACGGGACAAATCATATTGTGTGCTTGTGTCAAGGTTGGCGAAAGCGGAGGGAACGCCCGCTTATGAGCGACTCATGACAATGAAAAAGGAGCACAACGGCTTCGTCATCTCCGAAAAGGATCTCGCGCTTCGCGGCCCCGGCGATTTTTTGCCGCAGAACGGAAGCGTGCGTCAAAGCGGAAGCGCTTCGTTCAGTCTTGCGCGCCTTGAGGACGAGGACGGAATGCTTTGGCTGAAGCGCGCGTTCGCCGATGCCGCGGAGCTTCTTTCCGATAAGGACGCGCTTGCGCTTCCGGAAAACGCTGAGCTTGCGCGTCGCGTGACGTCCCGAAGCGAGCACGACAGATCAACAATTTCGTAAAAAACAAGCGACGGCGGCTGTATTTCGCAAAATTGCGGAGTGCAGCCGCAATTTTCTTTTCCGAATGAACCTTTGAGAGCGAATTTGCGTCTATATAAGTGAAACCGGTTTTGAACAAAGTACCCGAATAAAGGAGGTGATGTTATGGATGAATTCGAAAGATTACTTGAAGCGGAGCGTTTGTCGGTGGAGCGATTTGTGAGGTTTCGGCTGAACTTCCGCGCCGACGCCGATGACGTCTTGCAGGACGTATACCTTACCGCATACCGAAGATTTGCGCTGCTGAAAAACAAGGAATCCTTCAAGGCGTGGATCATCAGCATAGCGAGAAACAAGTGCAACGACTATTTTCGAAAAAAAGCGCTTGAATATGAGCTTCCGATAGAAGAATTGACGGAAAGCGAGCTCTCAAACAGCATCTACGGCGTCTCGGTCGTAACGACGGTCAGAGAAACGATAGAGCTTTTGGGGGATAAGGACAAACAGATCATTTATCTTTACTTTTGGCGGGAGCTGCCGCAAGCGGAGATAGCGAAGCGTCTGAACATTCCGATCGGTACCGTAAAAAGCAGACTGCACACGGCAAAGCAAAACTTCAAAAACAAATATCCGTATCATACCGAAAAAGCAAAAGGAGAAAGCAGTATGAAAAAAATGCCCGAATATATCCCGGAATATAAGATCGAGGAAAAAAACGACGCGCCGTTTGACGTAAAATGGGAGGAGCTTATGGGGTGGTTTATCGTGCCTAAGCAGGGAGAGAAGCTCTCATGGGGAATGTACGATATTCCGTCACGTAAGTGCGACCGTGTCTTTGATATGCAGGTGATCGGCAAGGCAAAGGTGCACGGCATCGAAGGCGTCGAGGTGACGGCGCACGAAGTCTCCTGCTCCGACAAAAACGACGTTGAAGACCGTATCTTTGTAGCACAGCTTACAGACACGCACTGTCGGTGCCTCGCGACGCTCAGAAACGACGGCGACGTTCACAACTATATCACGTTCCTTGACGGCGATGAATTTATGCCGAATTGGGGCTTCGGCGAGGACAACTGCGGCAACGAAACGGATCTCACCGTTAAGGGTGACATAAAAAGAGTCGGAAGCACTGTCACAAGCGCGGACAAGGCGTTCCTTTTGGACGTCGTCGGAAGATACACCGTCACGATCGGCGGCAAAAGCTACGATACCGTTTGCGTAATGGATATCGAGACGTATAACGGAGGCGTTGTGTCCGAGCAGTTCTTGGACAAAAACGGCAGGACGATCCTCTGGCGCAGATTCAACAGCGACGATTGGGCAATCGAACGCTATCATAAAAGGTGGAGCGAGCAGCTGCCCGATAACGACAGACTGACGGTGAACGGCAAGACCTATGTTCATTGGTACGATTGCATCACCGAATATATTCTTTGAACGGACGAAAAAAGGTCGGATATCCGAGGATATCCGACCTTTTTGACGTTTTCGAATGCGATTAAAATTTGATTACGGCGAAGGACTGAGCGGGGAGAGTGATTCCGTCCGCAACCTTGCCGGAAGCCGTGTACGGCTTGACGTTTTCGGGATGTTCGATGCTGTTCGACGCCGAAAGATCCTCGTGAGTGAGAATTTCCGCCGTGTAAGCCTTTCCCGACCAGCATTCATCAACGTTGAGCGTGAGCGGGCACGCCTCCGCATTGCGGTTTACGACCTTGAGAATGACTGTATCGGAAGATTCGACGTACGAGAGGGAATAGTAGATGCCGGCTTCTGCCGCCGCCTTTTCCTCTCCGTTCATTTTGAGAGTTACCTCACCGACGTTTCTCGCGTAAAGCTTCTGAACGTAATAGCTTGGTGAGCCGTATGCGGTGTTGTCATCGAACCAGATCATGTCCGGCCACCACTGAGAATAATCGACGCGCGCGAACAGCGGAGCATAGGAAGCGAGAACAACAACGTCAGAGTTGCGCTCGACGCCTGTGAGGAATGCTGCTTCCGCAAGCGCGCCGTGGAGGTTGTTCGCTTCCGAGGGATGACGTATTCCTGCCGGATGAGCGGCATATTCTCCTGCAAAGACCTTGATCTTTCTCGAATAATCGTCATAGAAGCCGACGTGATCGAACAGCCATTCGGGTTTAACGTAATAGTGCTCGTCAACGGCGTATGCAAAGCCTGCTTCGTTTTCGTGCTCGCGATAGAAGTTCCAAGCCTTTTCGTACTTTTCGGAGGTGATGTCGGGGCCTGCGGAGCCGATGATCATTACGTTCGGATCGTATTCGTGAACGGCTTTTTCGAAGATGACGTATCTTTCGAAGAAGTCGGCGCGCTCCGTCTGCCACTGTTCGTTTCCGATTCCGAGAAGCTTGAGACCGAACGGCGCGGGGTGACCGAGCTTTGCACGAGCAGCGCCCCACTTTGTCGTAACGTCGCCGTTTGCGAATTCAAGCAGATCTATCGCGTCCTGAACGAATTCCTTGAATTCCTCGCTGTCGATCGCAACCTGCTCGATCGACTGATATTGGCAAGCAAGTCCGACGTTGAGCACAGGGAGCGGCTCTGCGCCGATCAGCTCGCAAAGGAGGAAGTACTCGTAGAAGCCGAGACCGAGCGTTTGATTGTAATGAGAGAATATCGTCTCGAAGTTGTTGTGAGGACCGGAGCCGTGCACAGACCAACGGTTAAAGTTGTTCTTTCTGCGCCAAGGCTCTGTGAGGGAATTTTTGTAACGATAACGGTTCCAAAGCGTGTTTCCTTCGATTATGCAGCCGCCGGGGAAGCGCATAAATCCGGGCTTGAGCTCTGCAAGCAGCTCGAAAAGATCGCGTCTGAACACACCTGCGACAGCGTCGCCGGGGAACATTGATACAAAGTCGAATTCAACGATGCCGGGCTCGTTGACCGTCAGCGCGAATACGGCGCCTCTGACGTCGTCGTCTGCGGTGAGAGTGAATTCATACTTGCGGAAAAAGTTATATGTTTCGGAAACAAAATCAGACGAGCTTACGGAAGCCTTGCCGTAAACGACGCCGTCCTTTACGATCGAAACGGTGAAATCTCCGCCGAAACGAACACAGCGTGCGAAGAAGGAGATCTTGTAGTCAAGACCCTTTTTGAGCGTGATTCCGCTGTACGCCTTGTTTGCGAGACCGCCGCCTGCGCGTTTAGCTTCGACGCGCATATAATGCGGATTTTCTTCGCAAAGCGGACTTCCCATAACGGGACGGATAACGGAGCTGAAGCTTTCGGGGTAAGCGCTCCAGCCGTAGCCACCGTCGTAAACGGTGTAATAATCGCGTACGTCTCCGCCGGAACGGTAAAATTCAAACGAGCGGTTTTCTATCATTTCGGCATACAAGCCGCCGTCTGCGGCGTAGTTGATGTCCTCAAAGAAAAGTCCGATCATTCTTTCATTGATCTTGTGACCCTTGTCTTTTCTTATGTTAATATTCATAGCTTTGACCTTCCTTGTCGCAAAGTAACTGTCACAATTATATATTGTAAGCTTCAAAAGGTCAAGGCAAAATGCAATAATAATCGCTTTTGCCGTTTGCGGCGAGCTTCTTTTTGTTGACTTGGGATAAATACAAATGTATAATTAAACGGTAAAATGATGCGCCGTAAAGGAGAGACTTAATGAAAAACTCAACGAAAAGACAGTCGCGCTTCGGCAGAGAAAATCTTGCGATCGTTTTGGCTTTGATTTTGTTTGCTTTTGTGATTTTTGCAGGATGCCTTAACGAAACCGAAAACGATTCGGAAACAGCCGCAGACACCTCCGACACGAGCCGCATCTCCGCCACGGCGTCTGATACTTACGACGAAAGCGAGCCTGTCGATTCGGAAACGAATATAGATTCGGACACTGAAACAGAAACCGAGGAAAGCTCGACCTCCGCGGCGCACGAGCACGTTTACGGCGACGCAACGTGTACGTCACCGTCGATCTGCGCCGAATGCGGCGAGACGACAGGCGAAAGGGCAGATCACAGCTATGTTGATGGCAAGTGCTCCGAATGCGGGCAGATCGACCCCGAATATAAGAGTCAGCCGGACGAAATTATGGTTTGGATACCGACAAAGGGCGGCAAAAAATATCATTCAAAGAAAAGCTGCAGCAATATGGAGGATCCGGAATATGTACCGCTTTCGGAGGCAGTCGCGTTGGGCTTTGAGGCCTGCAAGCGATGCCACTGAGCGAAGCGGCTGTTGATTTTGTCAGGAAAATGCAGTGCATATCCAATAGATAGTCCCGTACAAAACGCTTGAGAGCGTGCCGTACAGGATGACGGGCCCCGCGATCGTGAAGATCTTCGCACCGACGCCGAGCACCCATCCCTCCGCCTTCGTGTCGATGGCGGGGGAAACGACGGAATTCGCAAATCCCGTTATCGGGACGAGCGTGCCCGCTCCCGCCCATTTTGCAATGTCGTCGAATACGCCGATCCCCGTCAAAAGCGCCGCAACGAAAATGAGCGTCACCGAGGTGACTGTTTTTGCCGTTTGCTCCGCCGCGCCGAGTGCGGTGCAGAGATCGGTCAAAGCCTGAGCGATAACGCAAATTCCGCCTCCGACGACAAATGCGTGAAGGCAGTTTTTCGCACACGGCGATTTTTCGGCGCTCCCGTTTGCGTAGCGCTTGTATTCTTCGTTTGATATGTTCATTTTGTTCTACCACCTCTTTTTTCGTATTTTTCCTCGAAAAATCACAGCTTATACGCATAAAATACCTTGAATTTTCATATTTTTTCGGTACAATAAAAATGCGGAAGGATTCCGTTAATAATTGATGGGAGATTTGCTATGAAATTTTGGGAAGATGTTTCGAAGACTGCGTCGGACGCAGCTAATTACACAGTTAAAAAAGCAGGTGAGCTTACCGGTGCGGCAAAGCTCAGATATAAGCTCCACCTTGCGGAAACAAAGCTTGCTTGCACGTATGAGGGAATAGGACGTCTCTATTATGCCGCCGTCATGGATGGCGACGAGACGATCGAGGCTATAAGCGATCTTATGGCGGACATTGAGGAGATCAAGGCTGAGATCCTTGAATGTAAAGAGGCGATTGCAGCCGTCAAGAACAAGAAGCTTTGCCCGAAGTGCGGCGAAGAAATCGCTTCCGACAGCTTTTACTGCAATCACTGCGGCGAAAAGCTTTGATAACGGTGTTTTTTCAATGAAAAAGGGTGCTCCGCGGAGCACCCTTTTTTGTTTTATGCCGTTTTTTCAAACTGACTGTTGTAAAGCTCGGAGTAGAAGCCGCCCTTTGCCATGAGCTCGTCGTGAGAGCCGCTTTCGATGACGTCGCCATTCTTCATGACAAGGATAAGGTCGGCGTTTTTGATCGTCGAAAGTCTGTGCGCAATGACAAAGCTCGTTCTGTTCTTTGTCAGCTCATCCATGGCGCGCTGGATTATAGCCTCCGTTCTCGTATCGACGGAGGACGTTGCCTCGTCGAGTATCAGCATCGGCGCATCCTGGAGCATCGCACGCGCGATCGTGAGAAGCTGCTTTTGACCTGCCGAGATCGTCGTGCTTTCGCTGAGCACCGTATCAAAGCCGTGCGGCAGCGAATGAATGAATCTGTAAATTCCGCACGCCTTGCATACGTGCGTCAGATCCTCGTCTGTTACGTTTTTCATATTGTATACGAGATTCTCGCGTACAGTGCCCTCGAACAGCCATGTGTCCTGAAGCACCATGGCAAACAGCTCATGCAGATTTTCGCGTTTAAGCTCCGATATCGGGATGCCGTCTATCGAGATGGAGCCGCCGTTTATTTCAAAGAAGCGCATCAGCAGGTTTACCATTGTCGTTTTTCCCGCACCTGTGGGGCCGACGATCGCAACCTTCTGCCCCGACTTGACTGACGCGGAGAAATTTTTGATTATGATCTTTTCGGGCGTGTCGGGGTAGCTGAAGCGTACGTTTTTGAATTCGACATCACCTTTAGGAGCCTCCAAAACGGCAGTCTTTCCGCTTTCGTCGGAGAGCTCCTCGCTTTCGAGGAAATCAAAGATCCGCTCTGCGGATGCGGACGCTGTCTGCATATTTGTAAGACCCTGCGCTATTTGAGTTAACGGCGATGTGAACAGACGAACGTACAAAATGAACGATATGATGACGCCGAACGGGATCATGTCCGCTATTGCGAGCATCGCGCCGACAACGCAGACGGCAACGTAGCCCAGGTTACCGATCACGTTCATGAGCGGCTGCATTACGCCGGAAAGGAATTGCGATTTCCAGTTTGCCTCGTAAACGGCGGCGTTGAGCCCGTCAAAGCGGCTGTTGATCTGCTTTGACGCACGTGATATCCTTACGACCTGATGCCCCGAATACATTTCCTCGACAAATCCGTTCAGATTGCCGAGATGCTTCTGACGTGCGACGAAGTATTTCTGCGAGCGTCCCATAACGAGCATGAGCAAAAGCAAGCCGATAAAGGTGACGCCGATGACGCAAAGCGCCAAGCGCCATTCGGTCACAAACATCATGATAAGACAGCCTGCAAACTGCGCTATCGCGCTGATTATGCCGGGGAGACTGTTCGTAAGTCCCTGCTGTAAGGTTGAAACGTCGTTTGTTATGCGGCTCAAAACGTCGCCCTGCGAAGTTTTGTTGAAGTAGCTCATCGGCACGCGATTGATCTTTTCGGAAAGATCGCCGCGAAGCTTTTTTGCCGTGTTCAAGGTAACAGTCGCCATTATAAAATGAACGATATATTGAAAAACGGCGCTTGCGAGGTAAATACAAAGCAGGAAAACACCGAGCTTTGCTATGGCGTCAAGGTCGATCTCGCCTAAAATGCCGTCCTTCATGATCGTTGTCATCTCACCGATCTTGTCGGGGCCTATGATGGTGAGAACGGCGCCTGCCGCCGCAAGAATCAAAGCGAAGATCACGGCAGGCACGCTTTTTTTCATGTATGTGAACACTTTTTTCAGCGATGAAAGCATATTGTTGTTTTTTCTCATCTTCTGCCTCCTTAGTTGAGCTCCGATTCGGAAAGCTGTGAGCGTGCGATTTCGCTGTATACGGTGCAGCTTGCCATAAGCTCCTCGTGTGTGCCCTTTCCGACAAGCTTTCCCTCGTCCAAAACGAGTATCTGATCGGCGTGACGGATCGTGCTGACTCTCTGTGCAACGATGATCTTCGTTGTTCCGGAGAGCTTTTCGTCAAGACCTGCGCGAAGCGCCGCGTCGGTTTTGTAGTCCAGCGCGGAGAAGGAATCGTCAAAGATCAGTATTTCCGCGCCTCTCGCGAGCGCACGAGCTATGGAGAGTCGCTGCTTTTGACCGCCCGAAACGTTTTTGCCGCTTTGAGCAATGTGATAATTTATTCCGTCGTCGAGCTTGCCGACAAATTCGCTTGCCTGCGCGAGCGAGATCGCGCTGTTTATGTCGGCTTCGGTGACGGGCTCCGCGCTTTCTCCGAAGGTGATGTTATCCGCAATGCTTCCGGAAAAGAGCACAGCCTTTTGCGTGATGTAACCGAGACGGTTATAGAGCGCGTCAAACGAGTAATCGCGAACGTTTACGCCGTCAACAAGCACCTCGCCCGATGTAGCGTCGTAAAAGCGCGGGATCAAGCTGATCAGCGTCGTTTTACCGCTTCCGGTAGCGCCGATAACGGCAAGAGTTTCGCCTTTTTTTACCTTGAAGCTGATGTTTTCAAGCTCGTCGTCGGAGGATTCGGGGTAGCGGAAGGTGACGTTCTTGAATTCAACGGTTCCCGTTTCGATGCCGTCACGTCTTTTCCCCTCGATAACGGACGAGCGTGTGTCGAGCACCTCGTTTATACGCTCCGCGGAGACCTGCGCGGCGGGCATCATCATAAAGATCATGACAAGCATCATAAACGACATTACAACGTAGGTCGCGTATGTGCTGAATACGACGATATCGCTGAACATCGTCATGCGTCCCGCCATATACGACGCTGATATTCCGGAGAGCAGAGCGGCGCCGAGCCAATAGATCGTGAGCGACAGTCCGTTCATTCCGAGCTGCATTACGGGCTGCATTGCGGCAAACAGTCTTTGATTGAAAAGCTGAGTTTTCATCATTTTCGTGTTTGTGACATCGAATTTTTCGTTCTGGTAATTTTCCGCGTTGAAGGCGTGAACGACGTTTATTCCCGTCAGATTTTCACGTGCAACGCGGTTGATTTTATCTGTCAGCTTTTGAACGATGCGGAATCTCGGCATAACAGTCGAAAATATCGCAAAAACGCTTGCACAGATGACGGCGACAAAGATCGCTGTTACTGCGGAAAGCTCCGTGCTCTTGCCGAGGATCTTGATTATCGCCCAAACAGCCATGACGGGCGCCTTGATGAGATTTTGAAGTCCCATGGAAATGACCATTTGAAGCTGAGTTATGTCGTTTGTCGTTCGCGTTATAAGGCTCGGAACGGAGAATTTCAGCATTTCCTCCTGACCGAGATCGGTTACGTGACGGAAAAGATCCTCGCGCACGTTTGCGGTGAAGCCGGAGGCGGCACGCGACGATAAATATCCGCAGGCGATACAGAGTGCGGCGCTGACAAGCACACAGCCGAGCATTTCAAGTCCGATCTTCAAAACGGACGAAATTTCGCTTGACGAATTCTGTATCAGCATTGTCAGCTCGCTCATGTAATCCGGCAAACGAAGATCGAAGTATATTTGTATTAAAATCAAAACGGCGCACAAAAGGCACATCAATACCTCGCGCTTTCGCATTCTTTTTAACAGCTTGATCATAAGATGTTGTGTCCTCCCGTATTATTTTTTCTCATTGTTCTTTTGATATACGCTCCGCGTTTGAGTTGATAGTATCAAAGATCTCCGCGAAAAGCTTCCACTGATCGGCGCTGATGCCGCAGGCGAGGTCCTCGTAAAATTTCTTTTGAAGCTTCAGACCCGCTTCGATGACGGGAGCCGCCTTTTCAGTGCACGAAAGTGCGATCTTGCGCCTGTCGCCGGCAACGGCTGTCCGCTTCAAAAGCCCCGCGCTGACCAATTTGTCAACATGAACCGAAACGAGATTCTTCTTTATGTTTCGAAATTCGCTTATTTCCTGCGCCGTTGAGCATTCGGGATTGTTTGTCAGAAACATAAGAATGTCAAATGAGACCTGCGGAAGCTCATATTCGGCTAAAAGGGGCTCGCACGCCTTGCCGTATGCGAGAAGTATCTTTCTTGCGTTCATTAAAAAGGATCTCGGAGTCATGTATTCGCCTCGCTATATGGTATCTTTTTGAACTATCCAAAATGATACCATTTGCGTGCGCCGATATCAATGAAGTATTTGTAAATAAACATAAAAGATTGTTCGTTCGAAAAAACGGGGGAAAGGGATTGCGTTTTTTGCCGACCTGTGATAGAATTACAAAAAATCAAAATAAAATTGGTTGTTGCCGAGTAGCGGAATGCAAAGCATTCGTTTACACATCGTTAGGTCTTTGAAGATGTGTATGCGGATGCTTATTTTTTTGCGGATCGGTAGGCGCTCTTTGGAGGCTGTATGTTCAAATTCAAAAAATCCGCCGTTCGTTTTACAAAAGAAGAGCTTTTCTTGTGGCTCGGCTCCGTGCTGCTCATTGTCGTTACCTTTGCTGTTTTCGACAGAGAAAATTATATGACGCTGACAGCGTCTCTCGTCGGAGTTACGTCTCTCATATATAACGCAAAGGGTGAGCCGTTCGGTCAACTTTTGATGATAGCTTTCAGCTTGCTTTACGGCGCGATCTCGTTTTCCTTCTCCTATTACGGCGAGATGATAACCTATCTCGGCATGACGCTGCCGATGTCGGTGTTTGCGCTTTGCTCGTGGCTGAAAAATCCGTACAGCGACAAAAGCTCCGAGGTTTGCGTAAACAGGACCACAAAACGGGAGACAGTCTTTATGTGGAGCCTTTCGATCGTGATAACGGTGATATTTTATTTTATATTGGAAGCGTTTCACACCGCAAACATCGTGCCGAGCACCGTGTCCGTGACAACAAGCTTCCTTGCCGTCTACCTCACCTTCAGAAGAACTCCCCACTACGCGCTTGCTTACGCGGCAAACGACGTCGTTTTGATCGTTTTGTGGAGCTTGGCAAGCATTTCGGACGTAAAATACATCTCCGTCGTCTTTTGCTTTGCGGCGTTTTTGGTGAATGATATTTACGGATTTGTAAGTTGGCGTCGGATGGAAATGCGTCAAAAAGAAAAAAACGAATAAAAAAATTGCAAAAAAGCATTGACTTTTTGCGGGGGGGGGTATAATTCCTATACGTGGTTTATTTTGTAATTACCGTTCTAAACAAGGATTACATAACTGAGTAAAAAAATGTCGAAAATTAATCAGTCTGAATTATTGTTAAGCTATTGATTTTGGTTTCTCGGTGTGCTATAATCAATCCGTAATATAAATGATGATGTCGACTTCACGGTGATTCTCATCAAAAAAGCAGCAGATACGTTGATTTTTCCAAAATTGATGCTGTCTGCTCACTTTTTCTCGAAGCGATAAGTAAACGCTTAGTTAGTTGCGGGAGGGAATTTACCATGGAATTGAGCGAAATGAAAGAAACCTTTATCAGAAGCGCCGTTCGTGTTGTTTATCGCGACGGCTTGGTGAAGGCAACGACAAAATCCATCGCGGCGGAAGCAAAGCTTAACGAAGCTTACATATATAAATGCTTTCAAAGCAAGGATGCGCTCTTGAGCGAAGCGTTTATAATCGAGGATGCGAATCTTGCCGAGCTCATAACGGAAAAGCTCTCCATCATGCTTCATAGGGAGCTTGCATGGCGCGAACGCGCTTTCACGCTGTGGCATCTGTGCTGGAAGTTTATTTTGGAATTTCCCGATGATTTCTTTTTTTACATCAGATATTACTATTCCGTCTATTGCGTCGGTGAGATCTACGATAAGCACGTCGAATGCTATCGCCCGATAATAGAAAGGATCAGACCTTCGTTCGAGGAGGACGCAAACGTCGATATGCTCGTGCATCAGATACTCGGTACAATGCTCACCTTCGGAATAAAGGTTCTGAACGGAGAATATTCGCACGATGAAAAGACGAGCCGCGAGGTTTTCGATATAGTTTATAACTTTATCGTGCCTTATATCAAACCGGAGCGCTTGATCTGACATTTGCCAACAAAGTCCCGATTTCGGAGAATGCATTTATGAACAGCAAAGTTAAAAAGATTTGGAATATTGCGACGACGGCAATTGTTGTTGTCGTCGTTGTTTTCACTGTTTTGCTTGTCGGAGCGCGGCTTTTCGGCTTTAATGTTCTGTATGTGACGTCCGGATCAATGGAGCCGGAGTATCCGACAGGCTCGCTTCTCTACGTTAAAAAAATCGATCCTTATAAGATTGAGGTCGGTCAGGTCATAACTTTCATGCTCGACGAAGATACGCTCGCGACTCATCGAGTCGTTGAGATACTCAAGGACGAGAGCGATCCGTCCGTCATTCGCTTTGCCACAAAGGGAGACGCGAACAACGCAAACGACGGCACCCCCGTGCACTATAAAAACGTCGTCGGTACGCCCGTCTTTTCGATACCCTATCTCGGCTACGTCGCCGCTTACATACAAGATCCTCCCGGAATGTATATGGCGATCGCGGTAGGCGCGTTTTTGTTGCTTTTGATACTTTTGCCGGATCTTTTCGACGGTGATGCAAATGTGAAAAAGTCGAAAAAAGCGAAAAATGCGGACGAAAACGAAAAAACGCTGCCTGATGAAGAAAAATCGGCAGACGGATCGGACAAAACCGAGTAATGTCCGCTTATATAATAATATGATGGTAACGCCGAAAGGCTTCCATATAGATTTCATTTTATCTAAGGAGGTTTTCGTGATGAAAACAAAAAGCAATGCTTTGCTTTTATCTCTTTGCGCAGTGGCGCTTGTTGTTGTGTCGGTGCTCGGCACAATGGCGTATTTGACTTCCGAGGATGCTGTTGTCAATACGTTCACTGTCGGTTCTGTTGAGATCACGCTTGACGAAGCAAAGGCGAACGAGGACGGCTCTCTTGTTGTCGGCGCGGATCGCGTGCAGGCAAATACGTACAAGCTTGTTCCCGGTTACGTGTATAATAAAGATCCGATGGTTACAGTGCTTGAAGGCTCCGAATTAAGCTATATTAAGATGACTGTTACCGTAACAAAATCAGAAGAGCTCAATGAGATCGGACTTGACATCACAAGCACGTTCGTAGGCTACGATTCAACCAATTGGATATATAAAGGAAAGACGGACGACGAAACGGCAAATACCAGTACATACGAGTATTGGTACAAGGAAGCTGTTGCGGCTCCCGATGCAGACGTTGCACTTGACGCGCTGTTCGATCAGATCAAGGTTCCCGGCTCGCTGACGGAAGCACAGCTCGACGAAATCGAGGATATGCAGATCATCGTCAATGCGTACGCTGTTCAGGCGGCAGGCTTTGCAACGGCGGATGCGGCTTGGACTGCACTTGCGGAATAAATTCGCACTTCCCGAAGTAGTTTCTGAAAGGAGAAGCTTATATGAATAATTTCAAAAAAGGTCTGGCGATCGTATTCGTGTTTTCGCTTTTGACGGTAGGCGCTGTCGGAGGCACGATCGCATGGCTCACGTCTCAGGCTACACCTGTTGTGAATACATTCACGACAAGCGATATCACCGTTGAACTCAAGGAAACGACGGGCACAAGCTACAAGATGGTGCCCGGCTGCGATATTGATAAAGACCCCAAAGCTACCGTAAAGGCAGGATCCGTTGAATGCTGGCTGTTTGTCGAGCTTGACAAATCCGCTAACTTCGATACATATCTTACATATACGATAGCGGACGGTTGGACTCTTGTTGCAGGCGAAACGAACGTTTACGCCCGTAAGGTCGAGGCGAGCAATATCGGAACCTCGTACAGTGTCCTCAAGGACGATAAAGTAACTGTTCTCACTACCGTTACAAAGGAAATGATGAACAGCTTGACTGCAAACAGTCTCCCCACTCTTACAGTTACCGCTTATGCGTCTCAGCTTAATAAGACTGCGGATGAAGAATTCACAGCAGCAGAAGCATGGGCAAATATCGACTGATCTTGATGCACCTGGACATCTCCGTGTACATATAAAAAACTTTTGAAAGGATTTTCATAATGAAAACAAAGATTCTCACACTCTCTCTTTGCGTTGCTCTCATCGCTGTTGCAGTTGTAGGTACGACTCTTGCATACTTCACAGATACAGCAGAAGTAACAAATGCATTGTCTGTCGGCGGCGTTGCAATTGACCTCCATGAGGATAACAAGGAAGGCGACTTCGACGAAGACTACCAGGAATGGCTGGAAGATCAGGTTCTGATGCCCGGCGATAACAAGACTAACACTATTGCTAAGGTCGTTACAGTTGAGAATACAGGTAAGAGCGATGCTTACGTTCGCGTACATATCGCTATCCCCTCCGTTCTTGATGACGGTGCCGATACTTTTGACGCTTCATCTAACCTCCTTCACTTCAACGCTTATGATACATCCTATGTATCCGGTCTTTGGAACTGGGGGCAGAAGCTCACAACAGGTCGTACCGGCTTCGTTGGCGCAGGCGACAAATGGAACTTCTACACTGTGGAAATTGACGATATCTCCTACAATGTTTACGTTGTAACATACGAAACAGCTCTCGCTCCCGAAGCAACAACTGTTTCCGCTATGCATCAGGTATACCTCTACAAGGATGTAACCAATGCCGATATCGCAAAGGCTGACGAAGTTCTCGACGGCAATTGGAACGTTCTCGTATTCGCAGAAGCTTGCCAGACAGAAGGCTTCACCGATGCTTTCAATGCTCTGAATACCGCTTTCGGCGTTCCCAGCACGACAAACAACCCCTGGGTTGACTGATCATTAAACATTATTCTCCGTAAGTCGCGTCAGAACGGATGCACCTGCGCGAGTGTGTGTTCTGCTTAATTGCAGTAAGTTTTTATATTTTGTTTCCTCAACTCCCTGCGCCCTTTTCGGGCGCGGGGTAATTGAGGGTAAAGAGATTTCAGCTTGTATAAGAAGATTTGACTTCGCTGTGATATTCTAATCTTCTTATATAGTCTGAATGATTGCGGATGACGGTAATGTCATCAATGATCTCGACTGTAACCGTTTCGTTTTGGAACGGATATTGACATGGTGTCTCGAAAGGAGCAGATTTTATGAAGCGAAAACTTTTGATCCTGTTGGTTTGTGTCGTCTTATTGGCGGTTATTTCCGCAGGTACCGTCGCGTACTTTTCGTCAGAGGGTACGGCACATAATGTTATTACAACGGGAGGCGTTAATATTGCGCTTCACGAATGGGCTAATGCCGAAAAAACTCAGGAATTTGAGGATCTCGACGGAATTATGCCCGGCACGTCAGTTACAAAGATAGTTGAAATTGAAAATACGGGTAAATCGGATGCGTGGATCCGCGTTTCCGTTGAAAAAGCTATCGAGCTTGCCGGAAACGAGCAAAATCCGGACCTTGACATTATAACTCTTGATATCAATACGGCTTCGTGGACACTCAAGGAAGACGGATACCTGTATTACAATTCTCGCGTAAAACCCGGAGAGATCACGGATCCGGTGTTTACGACTGTATCTTTCGACAGTGACATGGAAAACAAATATCAGAGCGCAGAGGTAACAGTCAAGGTCGTTGCTCAGGCTGTTCAGTGCGCGAATAACGGCACAACGGTTTTTGAGGCTCAAGGCTGGGGCGCTGAATAAGGAGAAAACGGCATGAAGAAAAAAACATTATTTGCGATCATATTCAGTGCGGTTTTGGTTGTTGTTGCAGTTTCCGCAACGTTTGCGGTTGCGGCGGATCGTGACAGCGACGCAGATACATACGCAGATACAACGGAAAGCGCAGCTTCCTCGGAAAGCACCGAAACTGTTGATCTTTTCGGCAAAATAATGGCTTCGACTACGATCGACGAATTCGCTGAAATCGTCGAGGAAGCGACAGAAGCCGAATTGAACGCTATGACAGACGAACAGCTCGCACAGGTAACGGCTCACGTAAACGAGCTTAACGCAAAGGCGGCTGAATCCGAAACTGCCGACGACGAGATCGAAGACGATATCGTTAAGAGCGAAATTTCCGTTCCTACCGTTGACTATACGGAGGTTGCACCCTTCGGTGATCCCGTTGTGGGCGGAGCTAAATAAGGAGGTTAGGTATGAAGGTTAAAAGAATACTGTATGTTGCTTTGAGCTTGATTCTCCTTTGCTCGTTGGTGCTTCCGTTGGCGATTTATTACGCGGAAGAAGCAAACAACAGCGGTCTGCAGCTTAACAAGACAGCAGTTGCAAACGGCAACGGTACATATACGATCTCCCTTGAGGCGTACGCAACCGGCGAGAAGATCATTTCTTCCGTTACGAAGGAAGTCCCTACTGATATAATTCTCGTTCTTGACCAGTCCGGCTCAATGGCTGAGGATATCGGAAGCGTATATTTCGAAGATTATTCAAATAAATCAAACAGCTTCCTTTACGGAAAAAGACATAACGGCGGCGACGGCAATCTTTGGCATAAGCTTGCAGACGGCAGCTTTGTTTCCGTCTCTGTAACAAAGAGCGTTGAATACGAAGCTATGTCAAGTAATTCGACCAATGACGATTATTATGACGAGAGAACTCTTTACGAAAAGGTCGGCGACGAATATAAAAAAGTTACAGTAACGCGCGAATGGGTAGGCATAATAATCGGATATTTCCGCTATACCTATACATTCTCCGACGGAACGACAGTAGTCAGCGACAGAAGCGACACTAAGCCCAATCTCGGCACGCATACGCCTCTTTACGCTGCGAAAGCCGATGGCGCAAACACTGTTTATACCTATGTTTATACAGACGATGCCGGCGAAACTCAGACGATAGGCACAAGCACGGGCGTAAGCTCCGATTTCGATACAACACTTTATCAGCGCAGAACAAGATCGTCCGGTGGCGGATCAAGACTCTCCGCGCTTACAACGGCGGTTAAGAATTTTACAAATGCCGTGCGCGATAAGGCAGAAGCATCGAACATTGACCATCGCATAGCTGTTGTCGGCTTTGCAGGCGGCTACGATTCCGCTTACGGTGCATACACGAACACAGAGGTTTTCGTCGGTAAAGATCAGTACAAATACGGTTCGTCCGCGAGAGCACAGTACGAAAATGCACTGCAAAATATGAACACCAAGAGCGGCTACGATAATGTCATAGCTTCCATCGGCGCGCTTGAAGCAAAGGGCGGTACTCACGTTCAGCTCGGAATCGAAATGGCGAACGGAATCCTTGAGAAGAATCCGATCCCCGAAAACGAAACGAGAAACCGCGTAGTGATCGTCTTTACGGACGGCGTTCCCTCCGGTACAGGCTCAAGCTATAGTTCAAGCGTTGCGTCGGCGGCAATTACAAACGCGAACGCAACAAAGAGCACCTACGGCGCAACTGTTTATACGATCGGTATTTTCAGCGGTGCCGACGCAACGAATGCGGGCAATCAGTACGGAAGCGAGACGGAAAGAGCAAACTGGTTCATGCACACAGTTTCCTCCAACAACGGAACAACTCGTAACCCGAGCTATTACCTCTCCGCAGGCGATGCAGGCTCACTGAATAATATTTTCGAACAGATCTCATCCAATATCGAATATGGCGGCGCTAACACAAAGCTTGACGAGGAAAGCGTCATCAGAGATATCATATCGCCTCAGTTTGCTCTCCCCGAAGGTGCAACAGCGGCGGATATTATGCTTGAAACGTATGCTTGCACCGGTAAGTCCGGAAGCGAGTATACATGGAGCAAAAATACGGAGCTTTTGGGCGCGACGGCAGTTGTCAGCGGCGACACAGTCAGCGTTACCGGCTTCGATTTCTCCGAAAATTACGTAGGCTCAGTTACTTCGGGCGACGATGTAACATATCGCGGCAATAAGCTCGTGATCTCGTTCACCGTTGTTCCGAAAGAGGGCTTCCTCGGCGGAAATAACGTTTATACAAACACAAGCGCGGGCATTTACGAAAACGCAAACGCTGCCGAGCCTGTTGCAGTATTTAACCGTCCTACCGTTAACGTTCCCATCGCGGACGTAACCGTTACGGCGTCTGATAAGAACGTTTACCTGCTTGGCAATGTCACGGGCGCGCAGCTCCGGGACGGCATAACTGCCGCTTGCGGAAGCGTAAGTCTTGATCTTGACGCTGTAAATTACGGCCTCGAAAGCTGGCAGACTGAGTATGTGAATATCACATCCTCGATCACGGATAAGTCCGGCGACGATGTTACGGATTTCTCAAAGCTCACCGACGACGAAACATATACCGTTGCGGTTGAGGTTTCGCCCAAGACAAGCGCGTCGAGCGAATCGAGTGGCACACCTGCTACCGCAAAGTCAAACAATGCAACGGGTAATATCAACGTTTTTAAGCCTGAGGTCAACTATAAGGACAGCACTGCATACTACGGCGGTACGGCGCTGACAGGCTTCGATACAAACAATAAGCTCTCCGAGACATGGAAGCATGGCACAACTCTTGATTCCGCAGTCACGATGACTGGCACCAAGCCGTCTCTCCGCATGAGCTATACCCCCGAATCGGGTAAGATCGCGGACGGAAAGGTCAACACCAAAAAGGACTTCGCCGTTGACGCAAAAGCTTACATCGGATCCGATGATGTGACGAGCTACACGACCTTCAAGCATACAAAATGCGGAAGCAGCTGCACAGATCCCGCTAACGGTAAGTTCTGGATCCACGTTAAGACCTGCTCGCTCACGATCACAAAGCAGGGCGGCGATGCCAACGAATCCTATGTATTCACCGTTTACAAAAACGGCGCAGCTTACACCGAGCTCAGTGTTTGGGGTAACAGCAGCGTTACGATCTATGAGCTCCCCGTCGGTGTTTATACGATCGAGGAGGATGCAGGCTGGAGCTGGAGATACGAGGCTGCTGACGACGATGAAGTCGAGCTGACAGAGACTGCTCCCAACGACGAGATCGTTTGCGTCAATACAAAGACGAATGACAAGTGGCTCAACGGTTTCAGTGCTGTTGTTAAGAATACCTTCGAAAAAGCACAGTAAGAAAGGAGAGAGAAAATGTATAACGGTAACGAAAAAAAGCGCGTTAATGCGGCTTTTGCAAACAAATCCAATGTGCGTCTGTATGTGACGTTTCTCTCGCTTGTTCTTGCGCTGACGCTCGCCATCGGCGGCACAGTCGCTTATCTTGTGACGAAGGATAAGCCCAACACAAACAAAATAACGGCTTCGACCGTTGAATGCGAGGTCACGGAAGACTTTGTCGGCGGGGAAAAAACAAAAGT
>CAZOMK010000003.1:0-28136 GCA_964580615.1 uncultured Lachnospiraceae bacterium
GGATCTTACCGTCGGTGAGCACGACCTCCATTCCGGCAGTGACGATCTTCTCGCCTTCAAGATAATAAACGCCGTCACGGTAAAAGCCGTCAACCTTCACCGCGCCGCGGCAGTCGATATTTCCGTTTTCCTCATCATGATAAGCTATAACAAGCTCACCCTGCTCGGTTTCTTCGATATATTCCGCCGGCGTAAACGTGAAGTCCGAGATGATCGTGCACGGGTAATTCTTATCGGTAAGCGTAAATTCCCTTCCCTCAACGAAATATTCAGACGACGTTCCCTCAATATCCGTTATCAGAACGGAGAGCGCCGCCCCCTTGCTTTCGGGAGTTCCCGCAAGGATACCGTTTTCCTCAACAAGAATATATCGTGCCGCAACGCCGAGCACGGCAACGACAATAATAACAACAAAAAATACATCAAGCGCGGCAATCGCCGTTTTTTCTTTTCGCATTACAGCTCCTCATTCCGCAAACGCGGCAATATTATAATCCGTAGATCAAACTTCGATCATTTGCCTATGCTTACGCAAACACATTCAAACGAAAAGCTTGCGCTTCGCATCGAGTAAGCCCCCTCGACAACTATGTTACAGCCGGAGACGCTTATCCGATCCGCTTCGGACGATTTGACCTCAACGGTCACGTAAATGTCAGATCTTCCGGGCACGACCTGCCCCGTTTTATCCAAGACAGACGCCGTAGATTCACACGCGGTAACAGTACCGACCTTCACTCCGTTTGCGGCAAGATAGATTGCATCCCCCGCTTTAAGCTTATCCGAAAATTCATCTCTCACACCGGAGATTTTGACAACATAGCTTATATCGTATGCTTCGTCGTTGGCATCGGTTAAAAAAACGAACCTCACAATAAGCAAAAGAAGGAGCACAGCCGCAATTATGATAAGCACATCCGTCGCCGTCACGCACACGGAGACGGAGCCGTTTTTCTTTTTTCCGTTAGTCATCAGTCACCTCACCGAATGAATATCATTCGAATTCAATATCTTTAGATGCAAAGCACTCATTTTGCTCGCGCGTCTTTAACATATCGTCCTGCATCGGACTTACAGCCGTATACGACGACGCAAACGCCGCATAAACAAAGAAAAGCAAAAACATTTTCGGATCTGCGAAAATATCAACGGCAAGCCCGCCGAAGATCATCGCAAAAAATCCCGCAAGCGCCGATTTGGAGTTGCGTTCTCCGCTCGATTTTGCATGAGTGTACATTTTCGCAAACAGGAACACAAGCGCAAGCGCAAAAACAAGCAGTCCCGTTATGCCCAATCCGACGCCGACGCCGAGTAAAAGGTTTTTCGCACTGTCCGGCGTAGCTCCCGTACCCGTATAAACGGAATAATACGACGAAAATACGCCGTCAGCGCTTCCGATGCCGCCGAACACATTGTCCAAAAGCATCCGTACGGAATTTTCACGAACGTTGATATTTGCAACAGTGCCCTCTCCGGAAAAATCCAACAACCGTTTGATATGGACGCTCATCTCGTCCGGAAGTACAAACGTAGCAATCGGAACGAGCACCGCCGCGGCGACAGTCACAGCGACAAGCCTTGAATTAAGGAACAAAAGCAGAACGGTAACACCGACAGCGGCACTGAGCCAAACACTGCGAGATCTGCTCATAACAACGGCGGCGAGCATAAGCACAGTGAAGATCGCCGCGCCGCCCGATCTTTTTTTGGATTCACCGTCGGAAATATCTGCCATAAGCATGGGCAGCACCGCCGCCACATAAAGGACAGCGGAACCGGAGCTTTGCATCAAGCCAAGCATCAGCTCACGCGATCTTTCAAGCGCGTCGGACACAAACGTCACCCCTGCCATGCGCTCCGGCAAATAGCACGACGCAACGAACAGCGCCGCCGTAACAACTCCGCCGAACGCAACAGCCGCACGGCTCGCCCTCCGCCATTTATCGTTTCGCATAAGATTTACAATCAAAAAATACACAACGACTGCTGAAAGATGCGATGCATCACCGATCTCAGTTCCGTTACCGTAATGGATCGTGTCACCAAAAACAACAAGCACGCCGAAGATCAGCATGACGGAATCGCAAAGATCAAGCTTGAACGTGCGTCTGCCCGTCAAAAGCTTATACAGATATCCGACGAGCAAAACAGTGACAAACACTCTTGCCGCCGTCATCCGCATAACGGGCGCAAGCGCAATAAACACAACAGTCGCACCTTCGGGAACAGTGAGCGCAAGATAGATCAAAACGACAGCCGCAACAGCCGCCGCTATATATTCAATGTCGAGATAAAACGAACAAAGTCCGAGCACCATTCCCGCTATCATCGCAATGTCGCAACGCTTTATAACAGATTTTCGCACCTGCGCCGCTTCCGGTCTGTAACCGAGCAGATCAAAAGCGACAAACGAGCCGACTCTGCTTTCGAGCACCGCCTCCGCAAGCGTCCTGCCGGACAAAAGAAGCGGGATCGAAGCGATTATAAACATACCGCTGAAGATCAGCGCGTCCATATCTGCTTCAAGCGTCGATGCGATCGCCTTTATGACATAAACGAGCGCAGAATAAAAACCAAGCGAAAAAATAAATGTTCCGTACGCCCGAAGCGTCACGGACGGCAATTTTGCGGCAAATCTTCTCACCGCGCCGAGCAATACACTTTTTTCTGACGAGCGCGCCGCAAGCTTACGAACGCGCGACGCCGCTTTGGACGCAGACGCCCTGTACAAAAGCGAACAAACAGCGCTCCTTTTCCATTTTTCCGTCAGTCTGCCGTATGAAGTGAACGCGTACTCGAAAATGCCCACTGACTTTTTATTCCGTTTTGATATTTTCTTTTCGTCCATATTCGTAACCGCAGCTTTCTTTATCAGTGGCATCAGCTTTTATTTTTCAATAAGATCGGGACGTTTCTCCATCGTGACGCGAATCGCTTCGTCGCGTCGCCATTTGTCTATGTTTCCGTGATGTCCGGACAAAAGCACGTCCGGAACGGCAAGTCCGCGATAGATGGGAGGACGCGTGTATTGCGGATATTCCAAAAGTCCGTCCTGAAGGCTCTCGGATTCGTAGCATTCGGGCGCAGCAAGCACACCTTCGACAAGCCTCGACGTTGCATCGACTACAATGCAAGCGGGGATCTCCCCGCCCGTGAGGACATAATCGCCGACGGAAACATATTCGTCAACGATAAGATCGAGCGCGCGCTGATCTATCCCCTCGTAGTGACCGCATAGTATAACGACAGCATCGTATTCAAGCAGCTCCTCCGCCTTTTTCTGAGTAAATACCTTACCCTTCGGCGACATATAAAGCGTTCTGACCTTAGAGCCGGAAGGCAAGCCTCCGATGAGAGCTTCGTGGCAATCAACGACAGGCTGCGGCATCATGAGCATACCCTTTCCGCCACCGTAAGGTGTGTCGTCAACCCTGCGATGCTTATCGACAGTATAATCCCTTATGTTATGTGTGTTTACAGTTATATATCCCGCAGACTGCGCGCGCCCCGTTATGCTCGAATCGAGCACTGCGCGCACCGTGTCGGGAAAAAGCGTCATTATTTCAAATCTCATTTCAGTCAAGCATCCCCGGAATCGGACGGACGTAAATAGCCTCGTCCGTCATCTCCGAAACGAACTCGCTGACGGCAGGCATCATCTTTTCACCGGAATCAGTGTCGATCACATATATATCCGACGCGCCGCGGTTGATAACATCGCGAAGCACGCCAAGCTTTGCTTTGGTATCCGCATGAACTATCGGCAAGCCGATCAAGTCGGCGATGAATCTGTCTCCCTCATCCATAAATTCGGAAAGATCTTCGCGCGAAGCATAGAGCACAGTACCCTTAAGCGCGATTGCGGACTCAACCGAATTCGATTCGGCAAGCGTCAAAAGCACGAAGCCCTTCTGTAAGGATGCATCCTCGATGTGAAGCACGTTTTTGCCCTCTGCATCAGTATAGACGCAATTGAGCGATGCAAGAATTTCGGGTGAGTCGCAGTCCGAGCGCGCCTTGACAACGCCTCTGACTCCGTGAGTATTTATAATTTCTCCGCACTGAAGAAAATTTGATTTTTTCATACTTGATACGATCCTTTCGCGCGGAAGCTGTTCCGTACACAAATTTATCTACAATATATTATAGCATATTTTACCACGCTTTACAAGCATAAAGTGCACTCCGAAGCACTCATCCGGATCAATTTTGCACGTTTTGTCAAGCATTGGGCAAAGTATATCGCCCAATGAAAAATATTTGATCAAAAACGTCGCATTTTCCGTTCATTTGTGCTACAATGTCACGTGTACAGTATGTGTGCAAAACTGTAAATACCGAAAAGGATGGCTGATTTATGAATACCGCTGACCGCAAGGCTTATCTGAAAAAAATCGACGCCACTATTGAAAAAGGGCGCTTCAAGGACGATTGGGATTCACTCTCGCAGTATGAAACACCGAAATGGTTCCGCGACGCAAAATTCGGAATTTTTATTCATTGGGGTGTATATTCCGTTCCCGCATACGGCTCCGAATGGTACTCACGCAATATGTACATTCAGGGCACACGTGAGTTTGAGCATCACGTCAAAACCTACGGTGAGCACCGCGATTTCGGCTACAAGGATTTCATCCCGATGTTCAAGGCCGAAAAATTCGATCCGAATAAATGGGCACAGCTCTTTTATGATGCCGGAGCCGGCTACGTCGTCCCCGTTGCCGAGCATCACGACGGCTTTCAAATGTACAAAAGCGAGCTTTCGGAATGGAACGCCGCCGAAAAAGGCCCCTGTCGTGACATCCTCGGCGAGCTTAAATCCGCTGTCGAAAAGCGCGGCATGAAGCTTTGCGCCTCGTCTCACCGAGTCGAGCATTGGTTTTTCATGAGTCACGGCAAGGATTTCGATTCCGACATCAAAGATCCGCTTTCGCTCGGAGATTTCTATTGGCCGTCAATGCCGGAGCCTAACCATCACGATCTGTTTTCAACTCCGACTCCCACCGACGAATACCTTGAGGATTGGCTGCTTCGCTGCTGCGAGATCGTAGACAGATATTCACCCAAGCTTGTCTATTTCGATTGGTGGATACAGCATTCCGCAGTAAAGCCCTATCTCCGTAAATTTGCCGCATATTATTATAATCGCGCCGACGAGATCGGCTTTGAGCCCGTGATCTGCTACAAGCATGACGCATTTGCCTTCGGCTGTGCGACAGTTGACATTGAGCGCGGTCAGTTTGCGGACTGCAAGCCGTACCCTTGGCAAACAGACACGGCGTGCGCGCGCAATTCATGGTGCTATACCGACAACAACAACTTCAAGGATCCCGTTGATATCGTTCGTGATTTTGTCGATATCATCAGTAAAAACGGCTCCCTCCTGCTCAACATCGGTCCCCGCGCAGACGGAACTATAACGGATGAAGATTCAAGCATCCTTCTCTCGATAGGCAAATGGCTCAAAGCCAATGGCGAAGCCGTTTACGGTTCGCGTCCTTGGCGCATTTCCGCCGAGGGCCCGACGGAAATTCCCGAAGGTCAGTTCACCGATAACGGAAAAAAGAGCTTTACATCCGAGGATATAAGATATACCTGTCGCGGCTCGTCAATTTATGCGTTCGTGCTCAACTATCCCGCGTCCGGAAGTGTCGCGTTCAAGTCGCTTGCCGACAGAGATGCATCGTCCAAGCCGTTCTTCCACGGAATCATAAAATCGGTATCCGTGCTCGGCTTCGAGGAAGCTCCCGAATGGACGCGCAACGGCGAAGCGCTTCACATCAGGACGAAAAATGTCGCCTCCGATATGCCCGTCGTATTCAAAATCGAAACAGCGTGATAATAAAATCGGCTCGTTATCAGACGAGCCGATTTTTGTTTTGTTTACGTACTTTTTTTGTTTTTTTGCATCAAATCGGTGACACACACCGATGCGCGTGATATAATGAAAAAAAATAAAACTCCACTTGCGAGCAAAAAAACCGGAGAAAAATATGCTTAACATAGCAGTTGTGGGAACAGGCAACATTGCCCCCGCACATATAAGCGCACTGCTTACATTCCCGAACAGATGCAAAATCGTCGCACTTTGCGACATTTTCCCCGAAAAAGCCGAGGCAATGAAGGCTCGCTTTAAGCTTGACTGCGCTGTATTCGACGATCACCGCAAAATGCTTTCTTCGGATATAAGGATAGACGTTGTGCATATATGCACGCCTCCGTATACTCACGCCGAGATCGCAATCAATTCCATGAACTCGAAAAAACACGTCGTTGTCGAAAAACCGATGGCAACCTGCCTTGCGGAATGCGATCGTATGCTTGAAGCCGAGAAAGCAAACGGCGTTACAATAGGCTGTATCGCTCAAAACCGTTTCAGAGATCCGATCAACAAGCTAAAGTTGCTGCTTGACGGCGGAAAAGCGGGCAAGCCGCTCATGGCGCACGTCAATTCGCTTTGGTGGCGCGGTCACTGCTACTATGACCTTTGGTGGCGCGGTCTTTGGGAAAAGGAGGGCGGCGGCTGTACGCTCAATCACGCCGTTCATCACATTGATATGATAAATTGGTTTCGCGGAGCGCTTCCCGTCGAGGTGACCTCCGTGCTCTCCAACGTCGCTCACGATAACGCCGAGATCGAGGATCTGTCGTTTTCGATCCTTCGCTATGCAGACGGCTTTATGGCTGATATAACAGCCTCAGTCGTTCATCACGGCGAGGAGCAGGGACTCGTTTTCCAATGCGAAAACGCCAAGCTTGAAACTCCTTTTGATGTTTATGCGTCCAAATCACGTCCGAACGGCTTCCCGATCCGTGACGAGGCGCTTGAAGCGGAGCTTCGTTCCGACTATGATGCAATCCCATCACTGCCCTACGAGGGGCACACCGGCGAGATCGACAATTTCATGACGGCGATCGAAAACGGCTCGCGTCCGATGATAACGGGCATCGGCGGCAGACGAACAGTTGAGCTGATCACGGCAATTTATAAGTCCGGCTCGACAAAGAGCACTGTGAAATTGCCGATATCGGAAAATGACGATTTCTATACGTTCGAGGGTCTGCTGAAAAACGCGCCTCATTTCTACGAAAAAACCGCCGCTGTCGAAAACTTCAACGACAACGTCATCACGCTCGGAAACTATAATTCAAACGGAGGAAGCAAAAATGGCTAACAACATGGACGGCATGAACTACATTCCGGAGGGCTTACCCGCACCTGTCGTAAAGCCGGGCGAATTCGTCATAGCCGCGATAGGTATGGATCACGGTCACATCTACGGCATGACGGGCAGTCTGATAGACGCAGGCGCAACGCTGAAATGGGCATACGATCCCGATCCTATAAAGCTCGCCGCTTTTTTGAAGCGCTATCCGAACGCAAAAGCCGCTCGTTCGGAGGACGAGATCTTGTCCGATCCCGAAGTAAAGCTCGTTGCCTCCGCCTGCGTGACAAGCGAGCGCGCCGCGCTCGGAATACGCGTAATGAAAGCGGGCAAGGATTATTTTGTCGATAAAGCGCCGCTCACAACGCTCGATCAGCTCGAAAACGTGCGCCGTACAATTGCCGAAACTGGACGCAAATACGCCGTCTGTTACAGCGAGCGTCTGCAAAACGAAGCCGCGATTTTTGCGGGCAATTTGATCGAAGCCGGCGAGATCGGCAAGGTCGTTCAAGTCATCGGCATGGGCCCGCACAGACTCGGCGCCGCCGGACGTCCGGATTGGTTTTTCATCAAAAAATATTACGGCGGTATCCTTTGTGATATCGGAAGCCATCAGATCGAGCAGTTTTTGCATTTCACGGGCGCAAGCTCCGCGAACATCGTCAACGCAAAAATAGGAAATTACAATCACCCCGAATATCCCGAGCTTGACGATTTCGGCGACGCGACGCTTGTTGCGGATACGGGTGCCTCCTGCTATTTCCGCGTCGACTGGTTCACTCCCGACGGACTCGGCACATGGGGCGACGGAAGAACCTTCATTCTCGGCACAGACGGCTACATCGAGCTCAGAAAATACATAGATCTTGCAAAATCGCGCGGCGGCAATCACGTGCTTTGGGCAAACAAATCCGGCGAGCATTACATTGATGCAACGAGAAAAACGGGATTCCCCTATTTCGGTAAGCTCATACGCGACTGCATAGACAGAACAGAAACAGCCATGACGCAAGAGCACGCACTGCTTGCGGCAGAGCTTTGCGTCCGCTGTCAGCTTGAAGCAACGGAGCTGACGGGACGAAAGCTGTAAAGCATTTTTCGCAAATTCAAAAAGCAGACCCGATCGTGACAGATCGGATCTGCTTTTTTGTTCGCCCGTCAGCGTTTGCTTTCCTTTCCGCTGACTATCGCATAATAGCTTCCGGACGTGATCTTGTAAACAACGACGTAAAAAATTCCGAAGATCACAAAGCACACCGCCGTCACGATGATATTCAGCATCGTGTCCTCAAACATGAACAGCATAAGTATCTTTGTGACAAACGGGAGCGCAAACGCAAGATGAACTCCCGCCAGCACGAGCGGCAGAAAAAACACCGTCAACATCTGCGAATTGACGCTTTTTTTGATGTCTTGCTTTGTCATCCCGACCTTTTGCATGATCTCAAAGCGACCTTGATCCTCATAGCCCTCCGAGATCTGCTTATAGTAAATGATCAAAACCGTTGCCGCGACGAAAACAACAGAAAGAAAGATTCCGAGGAAGAATATCCCGCCGTACAAGCCGAAGAAATAGCCCCTCTCCTCAGCCTTGGAATCAACGAAAAACGAATAAAGTCCCGCTTCGCCCGAAAGCTCCGCCTCCCTGATCTTGCTTGAGACCGCTTGACAGAGCGCTGTCTGTTCGTCGTCGGAAAGCGCTGTGTCGAAGGAATATTTCAACGTAAAACGACAAAGATCGTCCTCGGACAGCTCCCCAAGCAGTGAATTGAAGGTGTCAACGGCTTTGTAGATATCGGGAACGACAATGAACAAGGACGGCGTCACCATCGAGGCGGCTTCGCCGCTTCCCATAATGCTCTCAAGCTGCTTTTTCACTGTCCAAACAGTGCCGTCGCTCAAAGTAACGGCAGACGATTTGTAATCCGTTCGGACGCAGTGAAGCATTATTTCATCGTCATCGAGCGTCTCCTCCGCGTCCATGCACCTGTTATATGAGTCGAGCGAAACGAGATACACGTTAACAGCCTCGTCGATCGTTTGTATATCAGCGGAATTGACCCGATCGTATCCGAGCGTCAGCTTACCGTCGCTTAACATTCCGTAAGTCATGCTGCTGACATATCGCTCCGTGTTTTTAGGCTCGGCATCGTGCTCCGCCGCCACACCTTCGATAAGCTCAACCATAAATGCTTCCTTTGCTTCCGTATACCTATCTTCCTCTCCGACCGACAAGAAATCGACGCTCACCGAAATATCATGCGAATAACGCTTGTTCATTATTGATTCCTTGCCAAAGTAAAGGCTGCCGGCGCCCATCATCATAACAAGCACCATCGTGCTGAGAATACATATCGAAGCAAGACTTGCGCCGTTGCGCTTCATTCTGTACACCATTGACGAAACGGAAACAAAATGATTCTTTTTGTAGTAATATCGCTTGTTTTTTTGAAGGATGCGGCAAAGCGCAACAGAACCGGAGATGAATAAAACGTACGTCGCTATGATGACAAGGATCACAGCGATAAAAAAACAAGCCAAGGCTATAAGCGGGTTATCAATGGACACCGCAATGTAGTATGCCGCGCCCAAGATCACAACTCCCAAAGTGCCGAAAAGATAATTCGCCTTAGGCGGCTTTTCACCGACGTTTTCGCTCTTTATAAGCGAAATCGCGCTCATTCTACCGATATTAATCAGATCCTTTATAAAGATCAAGCCGAAAATAACAGCAAAAACAGCCAAAGTATCAATCAACGCGTCCGGATCTATGCTAAACTTATAGTCGATCTCGCCGTCCATTATGTTTATCAGGCAAAGCTCCGCCAGCTTGGAAAGCAGCATACCGCTCGCAAGACCGACAAGCACGGATAAAACCGAAAGAATCAAATTCTCCCACAAAAGAAGCGCGCCGAGCGAGCCCTTTCCCATTCCCAATATATTATAAAGACCGAATTCCTTCTGCCGTCTCCGCATCAGAAACGAATTTGTGTAAAACAAAAAGATAACGGAAAACAGCGCCATGACCCAAAAGCCGAAGCCGAGCACCTGCACCATCGTTCGTCCGCCCGACATTTTCTCAAGGCTCGGCATGGCGGCAAGATAATGAATGATGTAAAACATCATGACAGTGCCGACGCAAGTGAAAATGTACGGAAGATAAAAGCGTTTGTTTTTGCGGATCGCATCAAGCGCAAGCTTCGGATAAAAGAAGCCTTTCATTCTCTCGTCCCTCCTGCCTGAAGCATTGTAAGCGTGTCGGAAATAGTCTGATAAAGCTGTTCGTTTGTGCTGTTGCCGCGATAGATCTGATGGAACACTTCGCCGTCCCTGATGAACAGCACGCGGCTTGCGTGGCTTGCCGCCTTGACCGAATGTGTTACCATGAGGATCGTCTGTCCTGTACGATTTATCTGCGAAAACAGACGAAGCAGCTCATCCGTTGCCTTTGAATCAAGCGCGCCCGTCGGCTCATCCGCCAAGATCAGCTTAGGCTCCGTGATCAGCGCACGCGCAACGGCGGCGCGTTGCTTTTGCCCGCCCGACACCTCGTACGGATACTTTTTCAAAACATCCGCAATTCCGAGCTTGTCCGCGATCGGCTTCAAACGCAGCTGCATCTCGCCGTGTCCTTTTCCCGCAAGCACAAGCGGCAGATAGATGTTGTCCTCCAAGGTAAATGTGTCGAGCAGATTGAACTCCTGAAACACAAATCCCAGATTGTCGCGGCGAAAAGCCGCTATCTGCGACTCTCTAACCTCGGCAAGATCGTTTCCGTCCAATATCACACTTCCGAAAGTGGGCTTATCCAAAGCCGCCAGAATGTTGAGAAGCGTTGTCTTGCCCGCCCCCGATTCACCCATGATAACGACATATTCGCCCGCTTCAACCTCAAATGACATGTTTTTGAGCGCCTCGACCTTGTTCCCGCCAAAGCGTGTCGTATATATTTTTTGGACTCCGTTGACCTTCAAAATACTCATGTTAAGAAAAAATCCTCCTTGTCAATTTGCGACTTCATTATAGCAAAAGGGAGATCTGCATCGCCATCGTTTCGGCTAACAAATCCCCCTTCAAATCTAACAGTTTTGTAAGAAGTCCAATATTCGATCAGCACAGCTCAAAAAGCGCGCTCTCGTAATCCTTGACGTAATACTTAATGCTTTTGCGTCCCTTTTGAATAACGGTGTGCCCCTCTTTTTCCAGCATCGCCTTTTGCGCCTCTATTCCGCCGGGATATTTATCGTTCAATTCGCCGTTCGTCTTCAGCGTGCGCCAATACGGAGTTTTATCCTCCGTTCGTTGATAGCTTGCCCATGCCGCAATGGAGACAAAGATCCCCGCCGTGATCGGTTCCGTAAAATCAGCGTCGTTTTCTTTCGCAAAATATTCTCTTATTTTGCCGACAGTGACAACTTTACCGAACGGAACGCGTTTCATTATTTTATCGTAAGCCATGGGAGGCGCAAAATACATCCTGTCACCGCCGTATTTATCAATCGTTTTCGGGTCGGTAACTGTTTGAAGCTTTGGCATATCCTTGTTGTCCCGAAGCATGGCGTTAAAATCCTTTTTGCTTTCACCCGACATTTTTTGACGTCTCCTTTGCAAAATTTTTCATTCAAGCTCCGACTTTTTCTGCGCAAGATCTATATCGATCACAGTGCCGACATCAACAGCGGAGCTTGCTGTGATCGTATGCCCCAGACGTGTGCAAATTCTGCGGCACAAGTATAGCCCGATTCCGCTCGCCTTGCGATCGGTTCTGCCGTTATAGCCCGTGTATCCGTTTTCAAATATGCGAGGCAGATCCTCCTGCGCGATGCCGATGCCGGTGTCCTCGATACGAAGCGTTTTCTCCCCGACAAGAGATATTTTTATACTTCCGTCGGGCGTATATTTCAGTGCGTTTGAGAGCACCTGCTCGATCACAAAGGACAGCCATTTTTCATCGGTCACAACAGTAGCCTCAACCGGCTCATACACAAGCGACAGCTTTCTGTCGATAAAATCCGACGAAAACTTTTTGACCGCAGTTTTCACAAGCTTGTCAAGGTCATACTCGCGGAATACGTAATCAGTGCTTTCGGAGTCAAGCCGCAAAAAGGTCAGCACCATTTCAACATACTGCTCGATCCTGTGCAGATCCGACGTAAGCTTGCGCGACAGCGCCGAATCCTCATTTTGCAGACGCAGTCTCATGGATGCGATCGGCGTTTTGATCTGATGCGCCCAAACGGTGTAATATTCAATCATTTCCGCATATTTTCGACCCGTTTCACAGCGATAATCGTTATGCTCACGGCAAAGCGCACGTATGATGCTTTGATATTCCTCCTCACAGACAGCGTAGGCGGACGGAAAGCTTTCCGTCATCGCTTCCGTAACCGTTCGAATCCGACACAGCTCCGCGTGCCTTCGCCTTACTCTGAGAAAGTCAAAAACACCGTAAACGGCACAAAAAACGACGCTGAGGATCGTCGGATACAGCACAGCTTCGATCGGCAGTCGATACAGCGCAAAGCTGACCGCAAAAACAGCGAATATAATGCCCGCGATAATAAATTGACGTCTGTATCCTCTTAAATAACGAAAAAACAACTTCATACGTCACCTCAGCACTCGATAATATACCCCACACCGAATTTTGTCGTTATAAAGTCGGTCAGTCCGACGCTGTCGAGCCGCTTTCGCAAACGCCCGACGTTGACAGTCAGCGTATTTTCGTCAACAAAGCTGTCCGTCTCCCACAAAAGCTCGATAAGCTTTTCCCTGCTTACGACCTTTCCCTTGCTTTGCATCAGAATGTGCAAAATTCGGAATTCGTTTTTCGAAAGCGAGATTTTTTTGTCCTTGTAGGTCAAGGTGTTGTCACCGACGTTCAAAAGAGCGCCTCGGTGCTCAAGCACTGGAACGGACGCGGCAAAATCATACGTCCTGCGAAGCATTGCCTGAAGCTTTGCCATGAGCACGTTTTGATCAAAAGGCTTTGCAATAAAATCGTCGGCGCCCATGTTCATTGCCATAACCATGTTCATGTTGTTCGCGGCGGAGGAAATGAAAATGATCGGAACCCTTGAAACCTTCCTGATCTCACCGCACCAATAGTAGCCGTTAAAAAACGGAAGTCCGATATCCATCAAAACAATGTGCGGATCAAATTCCACAAACTCACTCATTACATTTCTGAAATTTCGGACGCACAAAACGCGCAGATTCCACAGCTCGGCTTGCGCCTTGACAGCCTCCGCTATTCCATTGTCATCTTCAACGATCAACAGTCTGTACATCTCTGTTCCTTTTTCGTATAATCAAAAATAACATCCGACTTTTGTTAATATTATAGCACACGATCGCGCGTTTTTCCACAAGCCGAAAGAGAAAAATAAAACGGTGCATATCTTTGGGACAGCACCGTTTTATGTATGTTACATCGTTTTGATCATTTTAAGCGCTTCATCTAAATTCACCGCAATTCCCTGCACAAGCGCGCGGACGCCGCCGTCGGGCTGCCACAGATCGGGCACCATTATGACAGAGCATCCCGCCGCGTGAGCGGACAGAATCCCGTTTTTTCCGTCCTCAAGCACGACAGTATCGGCAGGATCAACGCCGAGGAGCTCGCTGGCGCGCAAATATATGTCCGGCGCAGGCTTTGACCTTGCGACAAGATCCCCCGTCACGACAGCATCGAGCTTGTCATAAATTCCGACAGCGGAAAGCTGACGCTTAACAGTGTCAGAATATGTTGACGAGGCAAGCGCAAGCTTGAAGCCGAGAGCTGAAAGCTCCTCGACAGTCTCCTTCGCATAGGGCTTGACGGGCACCCCGTGCTTTTCTTCATAATCGAGAGTAAATTCTCGCTTTGCCGCCGCAAACGAGACCGGATCGTATTTGTCTCCGAATTCGGCGCGCAAAACGTCGTCCGCCGCGGAAACAGTCAATCCGAGCACAGACTCGATCATGTATCCCGCAGGGCCTATACCCGTTTTCTCGCCAGCATAATCGTAAGCAAGTGCGGCAAGACGCTCCGTATCGAGAAGCAGTCCGTCCATATCGAAAATGACAGCTTTCATTTCTCACACTCCCCGTAAAGGTACTCGATGTTGCCAAGCGAGAGCAACAGCACGAGCACCGCGTAGATCAAAAACAGCGCCGTCGAAAGCGTGCTCGTAATAAAGCCCATTGATCTGTTAAAAAAATTCGTTATCGTCAAAGTGAGCACGACGACGGAAAGCACAAGAGTGCCGTGCGGCAGGATCACCGACAAAATCGCGCTTTTTTTGCCAAATCGCAGGCTTTCGGCAATATATACAACTGCCGAAATCACCGCTGCTATCGCGTACACAAGTAGCAAAACGCCCGTGTCAGTCGTGTTTATGTATTTCATTTCCGGCAAAGCAGAATCGGCAAGTATTGCGAACAGAACCAACACCGACAGAACAAGCGTAAGATGCGCCGTCAGATTTTTGAAGCATTTTGCGGCAAATTTCATTTATTTACCTCGCCGATCACGATGATATCGTATATTTTTCTGGGAGTTGCGCCGGGCTCGGTCGCTCTTTCATAATCCTGACGCAATATTTTTTCGTCAAAATAGGCAAGCGCCGAATCGCCGCCGTCCAAGTTATACGCAAGCCTAACACCAAGCTTTTCGTAAACATCCGCAAAGTCGTGCATACGTATTCCCTTCGAATAGACCTTATACCCCTCAAATTCAATGTCAAGTCTGCCGTCGGCAACTATAAACACATAATGTCCAGGCTCATAGTAACCGATCGAGGATCGAGGATTGCGCGAGGTTATATCGCTGTAATCGTCAAAATCATTTTTGCCGAACGCCTTTCCGTCCGTATCAAGCAGTGACGGGCCGAAATCCCAGATCTGATACACGTCCTTTCCGTCAAAGTAATCGTATGTGTACTCGTACGGCGAAACGATCTCCATCGTTCCGTCTCGGTACATAACACAAATGTCGTTTTCTATCTTAACGTTAGTCGTCAAGGTCTCGCCGTTTCTGACCGCAACATACGCGGCATTACCCCAAAAATCGCCGCTGATCGCCGCGATCGGATCCCCCGCCGCATCGACAAGCTCCGTAAACGCAACTCGCTCCGTGCTCGCAACGGTAAAAAGATTTTCAAGTTGACGAACGTAAACGTCGTAAACTATGTATCTTTTTTGTTCATGACGGCAGTTTTCTCCCTCGACAAAACAACTTTAAGGCTTTTAATCAAGTTTATCACGGTTTTGCTTGTTTTTCAACAGCTATATTGATTTTTTATCTTTAATATCGCCTGCGCCGCAGGCGAAAAAGTAAATTTTCCGTATACGGGGTTTACAAATCACGCTTGATTGTATATAATGTAATGTAAGTTAATAAATCAAAGACAATGACCGGAAAGAAAACGGAAAAAGCCGATTTACAGAGACCGTCCGAACGCTGAAACAGACGGAATCGCGCCCCGTCTGTGCGTCCGCGAGTCTCGGCTCATGAACCTTTATTAGTGTGCCGCGTCACCGTACGTTACACGGTTAAAAGCAACAAATCGGAGTGGAACCGCGGTAATATCGCCTCCCGTGTATATCACGGGAGGCTTATCTTTTTTGAAAGGAATTTTCTGTTTTGAGTAAGATAAAAATAACAGTAGAGGCAACGCTGTCTCATGACATCGGACTTGCGCTCGGCAAGCTTCGCGATAAAGCAAAAATTGTCACGAATGAATTCAAAAATGACGTAAAATCTGTCCGTGAGCGTGATCCCGCCGCAAAAAGCGACCTTGAAGCCGCACTTTTTTATCCCGGAATGCACGCTATATGGGCGCATCGTATATCACACGAGCTGTACAAAAATCAACATTTCACGTCAGCGCGCGCAATCAGCCAAGCGGCTAAGTTTTTCACCGGAATCGAGATACATCCGGGCGCGAAAATAGGTCACGGACTTGTCATCGACCACGGCGCCGCCGTCGTCATCGGCGAAACAGCCGAGATCGGCGACAATTGCACGATCTATCAGGGCGTGACCCTCGGAGGAACGGGAAAAGAGACGGGCAAACGACACCCCACGCTCGGCAACAACGTCATGGTTGGTGCGGGCGCAAAGGTGCTCGGCGGCTTTGAAATAGGCAGCGACACTAAAATCGCGGCAAACGCCGTCGTGCTTTCTCCCCTGCCAAAAAACTGCACCGCCGTCGGCATTCCCGCACGTCCCGTCCGCATGAACGGCAGACGAATAGACAGCCTCGATCAGGTTCACATTCCCGACCCGATCGAGCAGGAGATCTGCGCGATCAAAAAGCGTCTCAACGAGCTCGAAAACAAAACGAATCAATAAACGAAAGGACATAAAATATGATCTGTAAACGATGCTTCCGCCTGTCTGACGACGGCTTGGCATTTTGTCCGTACTGCGGTAAATCCTTCACTGATGACAGCGAGCAAATCCCCGAAGCAAAGGATGAGCCTGCCGCAAACGACACCGAAAACACAACCGACTCTGCCGATCACCGCGAAAACGAGGCTTACAAGGAGCCGATCAATCTGTGGAACGAGCCGGGAACGACCTATTATTACAACAACACCTCAAGCAACGCATACGCGGCGCCGAAGCCGGAAAAATCTCCGTTCGCAAAGCTTTTGACGTCAATGTTGCACGCCGTTTGCTATTTCGTCCTGTTTTTGACGATCCAAAGCATTGTTTCGACAGGCTTTCAGACAGCAGCAATGATGTCTGCATCGACGAAATACGTCTCCGATTATTTCGAGACGCACGGCATAAACATCGAAGCTCTGTCGGACGAAGAATACTACGAGCTTGTTCAAAAGCTAACGATCGAAGCCCAGTCCGCAATGCTCGAAGCCGCTTACGCCGTTGACGTCAACATGATAAGCGCCGTTTCATCCGCAGTCACGATCGTTGCTCTGCTTGTGCTTGCGAAATTCAAAAAGCGTAACTTCAGCAATCACACCTCACTTTACTTCACTCCGCTGAAAAATCCCCGCATTTGGGCGGCAATTCCCGCCGCGATCTCGCTTCAAAGCGTCGTAATTTTCACCATTAACATAATTCCCTTTTCGGAAAGCGTCATCGAAAGCTATAACGCGCTTTACTCCTTTATCGGCGAAAGTCCGCTGTGGCTCGAAATCCTCAGCGTTGTCGTGCTCGCTCCCATTGTAGAGGAGCTTGTGTTCAGAGGCTGCATACATTCGCGCCTCCGCCGCTCAATGAAGCCGCTGACGGCTGCGATCATATCGGCGTTTATCTTCGGCGTCGCTCACGGTCACATCATATCAGCAACATACGCATTCATTCTCGGTCTTGTACTCACATACCTCTACGAAAAATACAATTCCGTCATCGTATCAATCATTTTTCACATGGCATTCAATGCCTCAAACTACATTCCGATCATGACCGCAGACACAACCGTCCCGGAAATGCTCATCATCGTTATAACAAGCGCAATTGTTTTCGCAATATGCGCGGCAATCATCATAAGCGGCCCGCCGCACAAAGAAAAAGAAATCGACAAAGGAATTTGACACTATGCTTTACCTTTATAATTCAGCATCACACGAAAAAGAACAGTTCGTTCCTCACACTCCCGGAAAGGTCAGTCTCTATACCTGCGGCCCGACCGTGTATCATTACGCTCACATAGGCAACCTCCGTTCCTATATCATGGAGGACATACTTGACAAGTATCTCCGTTATTCGGGATATGACGTCAAGCGCGTCATGAACATCACGGACGTCGGTCACCTCACGAGCGACGCAGACGAGGGCGAGGACAAAATGCTCAAGGGCGCAAAGCGCGAGAAAAAAACAGTCCTCGAAATCGCAAAGTTTTATACAGACGCATTCCGCGCGGACTGCAAAAAGCTCAACATCCGTTGGCCCGACGTAACCGAGCCTGCAACAAAGTGCATCGGCGACTACATCAAAATGATCAAAAAGCTCATCGCCGACGGCTACGCTTACGAATCCGGAGGGAACGTCTACTTTGACACCTCCAAGCTCGACGATTACTACGTTTTCAATAAGCATAACGAGGAGGATCTTGCCATAGGCGTTCGCGACGGCGTCGAGGAGGACACCGCGAAGAAAAACAAGTGCGATTTCGCGCTTTGGTTCACAAAGAGCAAGTTCGACGATCAGGAATTGAAATGGAACAGCCCGTGGGGACTCGGCTACCCCGGCTGGCACATCGAATGCTCCGCTATCTCGATCAAGCATCTCGGTGAGCATCTCGACATCCACTGCGGCGGCATAGACAACGCCTTCCCGCATCACACAAACGAGATCGCACAATCCGAAGCTTATCTCGGTCACAAATGGTGCAATTATTGGTTCCATGTACTCCATCTCAACACAACAAGCGGCAAGATGAGCAAATCTTCCGGCGAATTTTTGACTGTTTCCCTGCTTGAGGACAAGGATTACCTGCCCGTTGCATATCGCTTCTTCTGCTTGCAGTCGCATTATCGCAAGTCGCTCGTCTTTTCCTGGGACGGACTCGACAACGCGCAAGGCGCGTACAACAAGCTCATCGCAAGAATCGCGACGCTCAATGACGACGACGGAGAGATAGACTCCGCCGCATTCGACGAATACAAGTCGCGTTTTGTCGATGCACTCGACAACGACATCAACACCTCCCTTGCAGTCACCGCCGTTTACGACGTCATCAAAGCGCCCGTAAACGACGCGACAAAGCTCGCCCTCATCGCAGACTTCGACCGCGTGCTTTCTCTTGACCTGATTGCAAATGCAAAGGCTCAACGTGAGCGCGACGAGCTTGCCCGTCTAAACGAAAACGGTGACCCCGAAATTCTCGCCGCAATCGCCGCACGTGCGGAAGCAAAGGAAAACAAAAATTACGCCGAAGCCGACCGCATCCGTGCCGAGCTTGCGTCAAAGGGTATAACGCTTATCGACACCCCCAACGGCACAACATACAAGATCGGCTGATCGAGATGGCAAAAACACAAAAAAAGAGCGCGAAGAAGGCTTTCCCCAAGCCGCCTGCGATCATATATTACCCGGCGATTTTCTTCGTTTGGCTTTATTTCAAGCTGAAATACAGGGTGAAAATCGACAAAAGCGCCGTTAAAAAGATCAAAGAGCCCTCGCTCATACTTTCAAACCACCTTTCCGACCGCGACCATTACCTGACAGCGCTCGCCCTCTTTCCGATACTTCCGACCTTTGTGCTGTCCGCGCATTTCATGATGAAAAAAGCTCTGCGTCCGATACTGAACGCGATGCACGTAATCACAAAGCGAATGTTCGACGCGGACGCCGGCTCGGTGCTCAACATAATGAGAGCGATTCGCGCGGGAAACTGCGTAGTCATGTTTCCCGAAGGCAGACTCACATGGTATTCACATTCAATGCGCGTTACCGAAGGCACCGCCGAGCTTGTGAAAAAGCTCAAAACAGATGTTTATCGGATCGTGCCGGAGGGAGCGGCGCTCACATTCCCGAAATGGGCAAAAAAGCCGCGCCGCGGCAAAATAACAGTCCGAATCGAGCCGCTTTTCACGGCGGATGACATCAAATCAATGTCGGTCGAGGAAATATATCTCCGCATGGCGGACACGTTCCGTCACGATGACGAGTTTACGTGCCGCGGAATACGGTATAAATCGGCAGACACAGCGCTCGGACTTGACGGAATATTATACAAATGTCCGATCTGCAACGGCGAACACACGCTCAAGACCGAAAACAGCCGCATAAAATGCGACTGCGGACTTGACGCTGCCCTCCGCGACGATTATGTCATTGAAAATGCGCCTTTCGACTCGATCGGCAAGTGGTACGAATGGCAATATTCCGAGCTCGACATTTCATCTCCGCTTGAAAGCACCGTCTCGGTCGGTGCCGCAGACGAAAACGGCATAATGATCCGCGGCGCAGGCAGCGGAAAGTGCCGTTTGGACAGTGAATTTTTCACGTTTGACGGCACCGTGTTCGACGAAAAAATTTCGTTTTCCGCCCCCACTGCCGATATTCCCGCCGTACCGATAACAGTCGCAGACAGATTCGACGTCTACCACGACGGCAAGCTGTACAATTTCACACCGACTCCGGATCCGCGTCAAACAGTCAAATGGGCGATATACTTTGACCGTCTCACCGACGAAAGGATCGGCACAAGGGGCAAATAAATTCAGACTTTACACAAAAAAAGACTCCCGAAGGAGTCTTTTTTTGTTTTGTTATAATTACTCGTGTTCAACTGTACCTGCGGGGTAAACTTCGATTTCAAAGAGACCGAGACCGCGGCTTGTCGGATCCTGAGGAGCGTCCTCTGCGTTTGCATCGCCGTCATAAGTTTCATGCTCGGAGAACTTATACTGAGCATCTTCGTCAGCGGTGAACTTGTTGAGAGTGAACTGGAGAGATGTTGTCGTGACTTCCTTGAAGAACGAAACATTCATTACGTCCTCGGCTGTATCGCCGCCGTCAAAGTTCTCTACGTCAACATATTCGCTGCCGTTCCAATACTGTACGGAGTAAGATGCGGGCAGGTTGATACCGCCGTTTTCGAGCCATGTTGCTCTGTCGGACGTGTCACGCCAGAAGAACATACCGATAGCATCAACAGTTACTTCTTCATCCCATGTGAAGGTGATGGTTTCCGTTATCTTGGACTGACCCCAAGAGCCGTAAGCGGTTCCCGAAGAAGCAGCAAGGAATGTCGTGTCAGACCACTGACCGTCGTTCAGAGCGTCTGCATTTTCCCAAGAAGCGCAGAAAGGAGCGTCAACCGTTGCACGGGGAGAAAGCGATGCGCTGTATGTAAATTCGGGGTTGAAGATGGAGAAACGATGCACGCCTGCAATGTAAATTTCAACTGTTTCGCGTTCAACCGTTACACCGACAGCAGACCATTCGCCTGCAGTAACGGGAGCAAATACCTTTGCCGCAACGGAAGTCTTTTCGCCGCCAACTACCTGATAAACATCAGCTTCGTTGCCGTTCTCGTTGAGCGAGAGGACATAATAGTTTTCAGCGTCAGTTACGAGGAAGTAAATATTGATGACGGTGGATTCGTCAGCGGGGAGCACCTTAAGGGAGAACTGATAGTAATTCCACTTAGCGTCTCCGAAGTATGCCATAGACTTTTCTCCGATGTAGGAAAGAGCGTGGTTGGGTTCTTCCTCGTCATCGTCCGTGGGGTCGATGGCAACAGTCCAATTTTCAGCCGCGCCTGCGCCGTAAGTCATAGCGGGAGCTTCGCCTTCGAGCTCATCATAGAAAAGCTCTTTCTTGGAAGCCTTATCCATAACCTTCAGGTTATCAAAGTAAGCGCTGCCTTCTTCAACACCGATACCGACTGCGCCGGCGTGCTTTGCTTCGAGGTCGGGCTCATAAACCCAATCATCCACCTGATTGTCTCCTGTATCACTTGTGTCGGAGGACGTGTCTCCGGCATTACCGGGCGTGCCGCCGTTATTAGTGTCGGGGCCGGGGATTTCGGGGTCATCTGAGCAAGCAACGAGCGTAACGAGCATCATTGCCGCGAGAACAATCGCAAGAATCTTTTTCATTTCGGATTCCTCCTGTAAATTTTTCTACGTTACATAATATGAAAAAGTAACGTATTTGACATTAAAAAAACCGTTTCGGCAATCAAATTTTCTCATTTGCCGCCGATCGAGCTTTACACGTTCAGTATACAGATTTTGAGCTTTTTTGTCAACAGTTTTTTGTTATTTTTTCATCATTTATTCACATATAAGTATTCACCCGCACATAATTTTGCACATGAATTTTATTTTCGAGTCTTTTTGTGCAATCAAACGCAAAAAAAGCTCTCAAAAGAGAGCTTTTTTCACAAATATCGAATTAATGTTTTCTGGACGCGATGTAAGCACCGGAAACAACTGCGAGCGCCGCAAGCGCAACTATCGCAACGCTTGTCTGAGGAGCTTTTTCCTCGCCCTTTGTCTGATCGTCGGGTTCGACCTTGTCATGATTGTTTTGATTTTCCTGATTGTCCGTCTGCTCGGACTCCGCAGCCGCCTCGTAAACCTCGATCTCGTACAGACCGATTCCGCGATATGCAAGTGCATCGTCTGCCGTTGCAGTCAGCTTTTCATCGGGATATTCGGTATCGTACCAAGTCTGGATGTTTGCGATCTCGGCATTCATTGCATCGGAGGTGAGCTCCGCATCGGTAAACTTTGTGAACGTCACTTGGATCGACGTCGTTGTAACAGCATCAAACTTCGTTATGTTAACAACATCGGGAGCTGTGCCGTAGCCGGTGCCACCCGTAACGTTTACGTATTCGGTGCCGTTCCAATATTGAATCGTGTAGGACGCGGGGATGCACAGTCCGCCTGTTGCAACCCAATCGTCGTGGGATACATTTGTTGCGAAGAATATGCCGACAGAATCAACGGTAACGGCTGCTTCCCATGTATACGCAACAGTTTCAAAGTTCGACTGAGCGCCGCCCCATGAGCCGTAACGAACTGTTACGCCTTCGGCGATAGCGGTCACTTCGTCCGATTTGGTAGGCTTTACTCCGTCGTTCAATGCGGCGGGATTTTCCCAAGAAGAAACATACGGTGCCGTAACCGTTGCACTCGGAGCGATATTATCGCCCGCTACGGCAAAAGCGGACACGGAGAGCAAAGCAAGCATAATAAGAGTAACGGAAATAGAGAGAATCTTTTTCATTTTAGTTTTTCCTCCTGATCGTTTTTCTGCTGTCACGCTTGAATTTTGTTTGCGCGGCATCCTTTTTGTTTTTCAACATTTTCAGTATATCGCACTTTTCACTCCCGTGTCAATAGTTTTTTGACGATTTTTTAATTTTTTATTCATAATCAATTCGTTTGTGCAATTAAAAGATGTACTTTATATCGAGTTTTTGACCCAAATGTTGAAAAATCAGCCCCCGTCGGTCTTTTGACGGGGGGTATGATCACGTTTGATCAAAGCTCAGACTCGGACTTTGATTCAGATTTCGATTTTGCGACAATTCCGATAACAAGCACGCTGACAAGTGCAATTGCGGAAAGTATGCAAGCAAACTTTTTCATCACAGTTTCCTCCATTCGTTTTTTTAACAAATTTTATCGATTTCAACAGTTCTGATGCGGAACGTCGCCTTGAAAAAGTCGCCGTCCGTCTTTATGATCAATCCCGCGTTTTGAACCTCGGCAAGACTTTTCGCAATCGACAAGCCGAGTCCGGAGCCCTCCGTGTGCCTCGACGCGTCGCCGCGGACAAAACGCTCCGAAAGCTCGTTTCCGTCTGCGGGGAGCTCCTCGCGCGACACATTCGTGACCGACGCAAACGCGTAGCCGTCCGATTCGGACAAACTCAGATAAACACGCGTTCCGGAAAGCGAATATTTGAGCGCATTTCCCAAAAGATTATCGAATATGCGAAAAACGAGTCTGCCGTCGGCAATAACGGGGACTGGCGTTTCGGGGACACGGCAAACGAGATTCAGTCCCGCCGAGTTAAAGCGTTCCTCATATTCGCCCGCCGCCTGCAAAAGCAGCATCGAAAGATCGCACTGCTTAAAGTCAACGTTTATAACGCCCGATGACGCTTTTGAAGCTTCGACAATATCCTCCACAAGCTTTTTCAGCTTCTCCGACTGACGCCTGAGAACGTCGAGATACTCACGCGCGTCGGCGTTTTCAAGCTCGCATTTGCCGAGCAGATCAACATAATTGATTATCGAGGTCACCGGCGTCTTTATGTCATGCGAAACGTTTGTTATAAGTTCCGTTTTGAAGCGCTCGCCCTTCATTTTTTCTTCGACGGCTGCGCTCATGCCGTCACCGATGTGATTAAGATCCTCCGCATGACTCTTGAAATCTCCGATGAGCCCGACAGTTTCTATCTTCGCGTCAAGATCACCGGACGCAAGACGTCTCGCTCCGCTTTGAAGCCGCGACATATCGTACGCGGCGTAGCCGACGCCGATCACGATCAGCACCCACAGGCAAAGATACGGCAAAGGAAAGCCGCTGTACGCGATAACGGACGCAAAAACGTCAAGTACGGCAACGGCAAGCACAATAAGCACCGCTTTCCACACAGTCGGGAGGATGTTAAACGCCTTCACGCAAAAACGTCCGACAGCGCACACGATCCTAACGCTCAAATTGTTTTTCACAAACGTGCCGAGCTTAATGCGGACAGCTGCCGTCATTGAGATGAGCGTCACCGTGATCATCCCGACAAAGATGCACGAGCACGTCGCAACAGCGGTTGCCGCGTCGCTCCACATCGAGTCGCACAGCAAAAGCCCGCAGAACAAAAGGACGAGCTCCGCGGCGACAATAAGATCAAGCGGCAGCTTGTCGAAAAACGACTCGCGCACCCCGCTCTCTCCCCTGCACCTTCCCGCCGACGCAACGGCAAATATATACAGCGCAATCGCCAAAATCGCAGACAGCGCGCAAAGCCCTATCAGCGTATGTCGCTGTGAATATACGAAATGAAAATATCTGTCAACATACCAAATCGTATCTTTATAATTACGAATCTTCGGTATGTGTACTGTTACTGTATACTCCTTGCTTTCGTGCGAGTAGCCAAAGCTACGATCAACAACGCAGACAAATTCAAACGTATACGCAATCTTCACGTCGTCGGAATTAAGATTTGAATAGCTGAAATTTTCGCCCTCGATCTCAAAAAAGACCTCCACTCTATCCGCATAGTCGTCAAGATTCAAATATACATCATCCGTATTATCTATCAGTTCGCAAATACACCACGCATATTTGTAAGCGTACACGTCGATGACATCGTTTTTAACCTTCTCCTCGGATAACCCAGAATAAAAGTCTCGATCGTACAGTTCCGTGATTAAAACAGCTTCGGCAAACGTCAAAACGACAAACACGGCGCACAAAAGCACAGCCGCTACCCGAATCGGTCGAGATCTCGTCAAATTCTTCATGTTTTTCTCCTTTTTATATATATGTGCACAGCTTCGAGTTATCGTTTGTCCGGCACAAACTTGTATCCCTGCCCCCAAACGACGCACAGATGCCGCGGCTCGGACGGATTGTACTCAATCTTTTCGCGCAGATGACGTATATGAACGGCAACGACACTCTCCGATCCCATGTAGCTGTTCCCCCAGACCTTGAGGTAAATGTATGACGGCGTCATGATCTCGTTCGGATGAGTCATAAACAGCTTGAGGATGTCAAACTCCGTCGGTGTGAGCAAAACGGGATCTCCGTCGCGCGTAACGGTATGCGCTTTTTCGTTAAGTACAATTCCCGACGAAGCATAAACGCCGCTTTCCGACGTCACCGACGCGCCAAGCTCCTTATATCTGCGAAGATTCGCCCGCACTCGCGCCGCAACCTCCGTCGGATTGAACGGCTTCGTTATGTAATCGTCGGCGCCGAGATTCAAGCCCGCGATCTTGTCGGCGTCCTCGCTTTTTGCCGTCAAAAGCAAAACGGGTACGTTCGAAAACTCACGTAAATGCCGCATAGTCGTAAGTCCGTCCATAACGGGCATCATTATATCGAGCAGCACAAGGTGTATCTCTCCCGTGCGGACAGCAGCAAGCGCCTCCTCCCCGTTGTACGCCTTAACGACCGAGTACCCCTCGGACGTAAGATATATTTCAAGCGCCGATATGATGTCCTTTTCGTCGTCGCAAACAAGAATGTTGTACATGACACTCTCCTTTTCTTTTCTGTAATAGATTTTATCACAAATCATTTTAAGATAAAATAGGTAAGCGCATTAAGATTTCTTTAAGCCCGAAAAACTTTGCCCTTCTTAACTGTTAACACTTGCGAAAACGTCCGTTTTGTTAGATTTCACAATGTCAAAAGTTATATTTTTCCTTTTTCCGACATTTTTTTTCGTCCAATCGTTGAAAAACCCGCTTTTTTCATAGTCACATTTACACTTTGTTAACAATTAGCGCATCAAAATGTAGTATTATGATATATACCAAAACACGCATAATACTTAGGAGGTATTTATGAAAAAGTTTCTGAGCATACTGCTCGTACTTCTTATGTTTGCGATTCCGTTGGCTTCCTGCGCCGACACCCCCGATGATCCCGGCAAGGATACGGGCAACGCAGGCAACACGGGTGACACAAACGTAGACGTACCCGATGTTCTCGAAATCCCCGAAAACGTTGACTATGAAGGATACGAATTCACCATTCTCAACCACAACCAGCAGAACTACAACTACTCGCTTATCGACTTCGACGAGCCCTCTGATGACCCGTACGAAAACGCACTTTATCTCCGTAACTTGGCTGTTGAGGAATTGCTCAACATCACAATCTCGGAAACAAGCCCCGGTGCCGCTGCCGATGTTTACAGCGCTTTCAAAACTTCCGTAGACGCTAACACCAACGACTACGACATCTGCTTCAACAACCTTCCCTATTCCTGCACAGCTACCGGTAACGGTCTCTGCTATGAGCTCGATATGTTCGAGTACATCAAACTCAACAAGTCTTGGTGGAACAAGGACTGCACAGATCAGCTCGCTCTCGGAAATATGCACTACATGATTTCCGGTGACATCTCCCTTTCCGATAAGGAATGCATCTGGGCTCTTTACTTCATTAAGAAGCTTATCACAGAGCACAACCTCGAAAACCCCTACGATCTCGTAAAGAACAATCAGTGGACTTGGGATAAGCTCCACGAAATGGCTGCTACCGTTGCAAACGATGAAAACGGTAACTCCAAGATGGACTCCAATGACATCTGGGGACTTTGCACACACGGCGAGAACTTCCCCGCAATGTGGGAATCCGCAGGTCTCACACTCGTTTCTCTTAACAACGACGGTATCCCCGAAGTAAATTGGAATTCCGAAGAATTCGTTACAGTATTCGAAGGTATCGTTGATATCATGGGCGACAAGGAATGCGTAAACTGGACAACCGAGCCCGACGGCATCTCCGATGCAGTTGCATTCATCTCCACAGCTCTTAAGGAAAGCAAGACTCTGTTCGGTACAGAGGTTATCGCTTTCGTTCGTTCCTACAGAGATAACGAAGAAGACTTCGGTATCCTTCCTTTCCCGAAGTACAACTCCGATGTTGAAAGATACAACTCCTACATCGCAGTTAACTCTTTCGTTATGACTATCGGTAACAACTGCTCTGAGCTCGAACGCACAGGCGTTATCGTTGAAGCACTCGCAGCTAAGGGCGCTGAGATCCTCACTCCCGCATACTATGACGGTCAGCTTTCTTCTAAGTTCGCTCGTGACGAGGAATCCGGCGAAATGCTCGATATCATCTTCGAAAACCGTTGCTATGACCTCGGCGTATTCTTCAACTGGGGCAGCGCTTACTCCGCTCTCCAGTCCACAACAGTAAATCCCGCATCTCTCTACGCTTCCGTTTCCAAGAAAATGAACAGAGAAATCGAAAAGGCGTTCGAGAAGCTCGGTCTGTATTAATATTGATTGCGAATTGTTCGTAACATAAAAAAACAAGCGAAGCGATAAAATCGCTTCGCTTGTTTTTTTGCGTAAGCACCCTTTCAAGCAAAATCATGCGCGTGCGAGCTTAAAAACAGCAGAAAATCGAAGATTTTACGAGATTTTGAGAGAAAAGTCGGTGGTAAATCGAAATTGTGCGTTTTTTTTGCGTTTTGCTATTGACAAGCCGTTTTTTACATGCTATAATTCATCTCGCGTGATTGAAAAGGGGCATTTGCGCCCCGCTTCAACAAACGTAAACTCACGTTTATTAAATAACGAATATATTTCGGAGGAATCACAAATGTCGACCTACATGGCAAAAAAAGAGACGGTTGAACGTAAGTGGTATGTTCTCGATGCGGCTAACAAGCCCCTCGGTAAGACCGCTGTTGCTGCTGCTACGATCCTTCGCGGCAAGCACCGTCCCGAATTCACGCCCCACGTTGACTGCGGCGAATACGTTATCATCGTAAACGCAGAAAAGGCAGTTCTCACA
>CAZOMK010000004.1:0-27667 GCA_964580615.1 uncultured Lachnospiraceae bacterium
TCGAAAGCTTGAGCGAGCCGTCATCGGAATGTGCGCCTATATATTTTGACACAAGATCAAGCTGATCCGTCGGCAGATACAAAAGATCCTTTCCCGCATACTTGATCTTGACATAATCCCTTGAAACGCCCTCGATCGTAAGGTTCTCGATTCCCAAATACTGTCCGATTCCGTAAGCGGCGTGAACAACGTAGTCCCCCGTTTTCAGATCGTTATACGAAAGCAGCTTTTTGGTGCTTGTGTCCTTACGCTTATCGCCGCGTATCCTGCGTTTTTTCGGTGCGGCGTCCGGCTCCGACGTAAACGACAAATACGCAAAGCGCTGTGTCGGCAGCTCGAATCCCTCGAAATCGGCGCCCCACGTAACGTAGGTCACGCCGCGCGTCATATCGTCCAAGACGGGTGACTCGCACTTAACCGCGGGCAGTCCCTCGTCTGTTATCGCGGTGACGGTAAGCTCCGCCGCCGCCTCCGACGCACACATGACGGCGATCTTATACGATCCGCGCATAAATGTTATTATATCCTCGCGCAAAAGCGCGATATTTCCGTTGTAGCTTACGCCCCTTCGCGACGAAAATCCGTAAACTCCCGACACCTCTCGCCCCGAAAGGCCGACAGAGGAAAACGTATTCGCGATAACATGAACGTTACGTTCGCAAAAATGATCGTAAGCGTCCTCGCGTAACGTATAGTCCGCAAGTTCATGAGAGAGGACACCGTCCGACAAAAGCAGCTTTATGTCCTCATCCAAAACGGAAAAATATCCGTCAAGACGTTTTTTTATGTTATTGCTTTCGATCTCGGTTATGACGGTGCGTCTCGTAAAATAGTCGAAAAGGCACGCCTTTTCAACGCCGAAAAGAGGCATATATTTGTCCGCATAGTACATCGGCAAGCCTGCCTCCGCGCATTCTCCCTCCGAACGGAGAAGCGTTCGCGCGTTTTCGCTTTTCGCTTTGACCGCAAGCGCTTTTGCGCTTGACGCTATACGCGCTCTTACCTCCGCGTCCGCGTAAAATTCGCGGATCGGCAGGATCTCAAGCTCCGTAACAGACTCGGCGGCACGCTGAGTTGCCGGATCGAAAACACAAATTCTGTCTATTTCGTCGCCGAACAGCTCGATTCTGTACGGAAGTGCGCTTCCGTACACGGACGGCGGATAAACGTCAACTATATCGCCGCGAAGCGAAAAATGACCGACTCCGTCAACCATGTCAACGCGCGTGTATCCGGCTTCGTCGAGCGCTGCCGCAAGCACATCGCGCTTCATCTCGTCACCGACGGCAAAGGAGATCATGCGCTTTTTCAAAAGCGTCGGCGGCACTGTATATCCGAGCGCCGCCTCCGGCGTCGTTACGATAATATCGACCTTGCCGGAAATAAGCGCGGACAGCACAGACAGCCTCTCATGCTCACTGTCATGGGAGGCGGTAATGTTATGAAATATAAGATCCCTCATCGGGTAGCAGAGCGCGCGCTTGCCCTCCGCACGGAAGTGAGAGGCGAGCCTTCTTCCCTCCGCGTCATCCGATACGATAAATATAACCGGATCGCTTCCCGCGGCAGCGGCATCCTCCGATGTCGCGGAGTAAAACGCATACGCCGCGCCGATGCAAAGTCCCGAAACGACGATCGGCTTCGGACGCGAAGTAAAGCTTCGTCGCAGTGTATCCGCATAGGAGGCGTAATCACGCTCGCGTCGGATGCTTTCTGTTATGAACCCCATCCGTCTCACCCGTTGCACTTGCTCTGTGCCGTTTCAAGCTGACCGGAAACTATATATCCGACAGCCTCGGTCACTCTGCCGAAGGCGTCAAAGATCGTTTTTTTGTCTGCGTCGGAGAAGGATGAGAGCACCCAATCCGCCATATCCCATTCGGGCGACGGCTTTTCGCCGACGCCGATCTTTATTCGCGGAAATTTGTCCGTTCCGAGCTGCTGAGTAACACTTCTGATGCCCTTTTGTCCGCCGTCGCTTCCCTTGGCGCGTATTCGCACCTTACCGACAGGCAAGCTTACGTCGTCGGAAATTATCAGGACACGTTCGGGCGGTATTTTGTAAAAATCAGCCGCCGCGCGCACCGCTTCGCCGGAGAGATTCATAAAGGTTTCGGGCTTCATGAAAAGCACCCTGACCCCCTCCACTTCGGCTTCGCCGCAAAGCGCCTTGAATTTCAGCTTGCCGCACTCAAATCCGAGCTTTTGCGACATATAATCAACGGCGAGAAAGCCGGTGTTATGACGGGTAAACGTGTATTTCGCACCCGGATTTCCGAGTCCGGCAACGATGAACGAGATCGGCTTACTTTCCCTTTTCTCGTTTTCGCGGGATATTCTGTTCAAAAGCTCAAAGATGTCTGCCACAGGCTCCTCCTCCTTTGATCGGTCAAGTATTTTCGTACCATTATATATCAAAATCAAGTTTTTTACAAGTACGAAGCAAATATATTTTCATTTCGGCAAAAAAACGGCAAAAAAAGTGTGGCATTTTATTCAGGTTTATGTTATAATTAATCACTACGGTATAAATCTTTTCGATTCATGCCGATAATTATCAAGATCAGATTCAAATTTTTATACTATTTCGGAGGAAATCTATGAGCAAAAAGTATGTTTACTTGTTTTCCGAAGGAAACGCATCCATGCGCGAGCTCCTCGGCGGTAAAGGCGCAAACCTTGCCGAAATGACAAACATCGGTCTTCCCGTTCCGCAGGGATTCACGGTAACGACCGAAGCCTGCACTCAGTATTATGAGGACGGCAAAAAGATCAACGAAGATATCCAAGCGCAGATCATGGAATACATCGTAAAGATGGAAGCCATCACCGGAAAGAAATTCGGCAGCAAGGACAATCCGCTTCTCGTTTCCGTTCGTTCCGGCGCAAGAGCTTCCATGCCCGGCATGATGGACACCATCCTCAACCTCGGTCTTAACGAAGAAGTTGTTGAAGCTATATCCGCAAAGAGCGGCAATCCCCGTTGGGCTTGGGACTGCTACAGAAGATTTATTCAGATGTATTCCGACGTCGTTATGGAAGTCGGCAAGAAATATTTCGAAGAGCTCATCGACAAGATGAAGGCTGCTAAGGGCGTTAAGCAGGATGTAGAGCTCACTGCCGACGACCTTAAGACTCTTGCAGGTCAGTTCAAAGCTGAATACAAGTCTAAGATCGGCAAGGACTTCCCCTCCGATCCCAAGGAACAGCTCATGGGAGCTGTTGAAGCAGTTTTCCGTTCATGGGACAACCCCCGTGCAAACGTTTATCGCCGTGATAACGATATCCCCTATTCTTGGGGTACTGCCGTTAACGTACAGATGATGGCGTTCGGTAACATGGGCGACAACTGCGGTACAGGCGTTGCATTCACTCGTGACCCCGCAACAGGCGAAAAGGGTCTTATGGGCGAATTCCTCACAAACGCACAGGGCGAGGACGTTGTTGCAGGCGTTCGTACTCCCATGCCCATCGCCGAGATGGCTGAAAAGTTCCCCAAGGCGTTCAAGCAGTTTAACGAAGTTTGCGCTATTCTCGAAAATCATTACAGAGATATGCAGGATATGGAATTCACTGTTGAAGACGGTAATCTCTATATGCTCCAGACAAGAAACGGTAAGAGAACGGCTAAGGCCGCGCTCAAGATCGCTTGCGATCTCGTTGACGAGGGCATGATCGACGAAAAGAAGGCTGTTGCCATGATCGATCCCAGAAATCTCGACACTCTCCTCCATCCTCAGTTTGACGCAAAGGCTATCAAGGCTGCTACTCACATCGGCAAGGGTCTCGGTGCTTCTCCCGGAGCTGCTTGCGGTAAGGTCGTATTCACGGCAGAGGACGCAGTTGATTGGAACGCAAAGGGCGAAAAGGTCGTTCTTGTTCGTCTTGAAACATCCCCCGAAGATATCACCGGTATGAAAGCCGCTCAGGGCATTCTCACCGTTCGTGGCGGTATGACATCTCACGCTGCCGTTGTTGCTCGCGGTATGGGTACCTGCTGCGTTTCCGGCTGCGGTGAAATCGTTATGGACGAAGAAAACAAGCAGTTCACTCTCTCCGGCAAAACATATCACGAAGGCGATTGCATCTCCATCGACGGCTCCACAGGTTTCATCTACGACGGAATCATTCCCACGGTTGACGCTGAAATCGCAGGTGAGTTCGGCAGAATCATGTCCTGGGCAGATAAGTACAGAAAGCTTCATGTACGTACAAATGCAGACACACCCGCAGATGCGAAGAAGGCTCGCGAGCTCGGCGCTGAGGGCATCGGTCTTTGCCGTACAGAGCATATGTTCTTCGAAGCAGACAGAATCGCCGCTATCCGCGAAATGATCTGCTCCGACACAGTTGAAGGTCGCGAAAAAGCTCTCTCGAAGATTCTTCCCATGCAGCAGGGTGACTTTGAAAAGCTTTACGAAGCTCTCGAAGGCTGCCCCGTTACAATCCGTTTCCTTGATCCCCCGCTCCATGAGTTCGTTCCCACAGAAGAAGCCGACATTGAGCTCCTCGCAAAGAACACGGGCAAAACAGTTGCGGAAGTTAAGTCTATTATCGCAGGTCTCCACGAGTTCAACCCCATGATGGGTCACCGCGGATGCCGTTTGGCTGTAACATACCCCGAAATCGCCGTAATGCAGACAAAGGCTGTTATCCGTGCGGCTCTTAACGTTAAGAAGGCTCATCCCGATTGGGATATCGTTCCCGAAATCATGATCCCGCTCGTAGGCGAGGTCAAGGAGCTTGCGTATGTTAAGAAGCACGTTGTTGCTACCGCAGACGCAGAAATCGCCGCTGCCGGCTCTGACCTCAAGTATAAGGTCGGCACAATGATCGAAATCCCGCGTGCGGCTCTCACCGCTGACGAAATCGCTAAGGAAGCGGAGTTCTTCTCCTTCGGTACAAACGACCTTACTCAGATGACATTCGGCTTCTCCCGTGACGACGCAGGTAAGTTCCTCAATGCTTACTACGATACAAAGATCTACGAAAACGATCCCTTCGCTAAGCTCGACCAGATCGGCGTGGGCAGACTCGTTGAGATGGCTGCAAAGCTCGGTCGTCAGACACGTCCCGACATCAAGCTCGGAATCTGCGGCGAACACGGCGGCGACCCCGCTTCCGTTGAGTTCTGCCACAAGATCGGACTCTCCTATGTTTCCTGCTCTCCCTTCCGCGTACCGATCGCAAGACTTGCATCGGCTCAGGCTGCTATAAAGGACATGGAATAATCCGTGATCGCTTGATAAAGCTCGGAATCGAAAACAAATAGCTTAAAAATCCCTGCAAGAAAAACTTGCAGGGATTTTTTGCTCACGCAAAGCATCTGCCCTTTTCGACTCCGTTCGTACATATTTTGCATATATTTCGTATCAAAAATTGACTTGCGCGACATATCGTGATATAATTATTGAAAATATTATGCTGTTTCAGCTCTTTTTCGGAGGATTTATGGACATTTCGGAACGTCAGCTCTTACTTTGTCTTTCCGCATACGCTCGCGGAGACAAAAATGCAGCTCTTGCAGACGGATTTTCCGTCGCTGACATAGCTGAGCTCCATTCTCTTGCACATATCCATAAGCTGACCGCTGTTATATACGACAAAATGACGGGCGTTTCCGAGCTTTTTTCGGGCGCAAACGAGCTGTCAAGCACATTCCGTCGCGAAGCCATACTCGAATCAAGAGCACAATGCACCAAAACCGCCGTGCTTTTGAAGCTGACAAACGCATTCGAAAATGCTTCCGTCCGTTACGTTATCGTAAAGGGCGTCGTTTGCAGGGAGCTGTATTCCGTTCCGGACACACGTAATTCCGCAGACGAGGACATTTTCATTTTGCGTGACGAGCTTGATGCCGCGGAAGCGGCGCTCACCTCGCTCGGATTTGTCAAAAACGGCTCAGACGACGCTGACGTCGTTCATTGGTTTGAGCGCTCGTCCGCACTTCACATTGAGCTTCACTTCAAGCTGACGTCAAAGTTGTTCAATTCGCTTGAGCCGTATTTTTCGGATCAGATCAAGCACAGGATCAGCTTCCCCGTCGGCACGTCCCATGTTTACACGTTTGCTCCGACGGCAAACCTTGTGTTTATGGTAAGCCATGCTCAAAAGCATTTCATCGCAGGCGGATTCGGCATCAGAACTCTTTGCGACACGGCGCTTTTCGCCGTCAAGCACGTCGAATACATCGACAAGGACGAGCTTTACGAAAAGCTTCGCTCCGTAAACGCAGTCACGTTTTTTCATCAGCTGCTCGCCATCGCGCGCGACTATCTTTCAATCGACACGTCAGCTTGGGATATATCCGATGTGTCCGCAGGAGAGGACCTGCTCGACGATATATTAAAGGCGGGGATTTACGGTCAGAGCACGCGCACACGGCGTCACAGCTCGTCGCTCAGTGTCATCGCAACGGAGCACGGCGAAAGCGCCTCCAATCTCATACGTGTAATATTTCCGTCCGCGGACACAATAAGCGTGCGTTATCCGTTTGTAAAAAAGCATCCCCTGCTTCTGCCCGTCGGCTGGATCAAGCGCATCGCGGACTATTCGCGCGAGCTCGCTCATTCGAAAAAAGACGACAATTCGCCCAAGGCGACTGTTTTACTGCACAAGCAGCGCGCCGAGCTTATGAAAAAATACGGTATCACCGCTGACACAAAGCATCGCTGAATAACCCGAAAAGGAGGCATAAAATGAACAAAAACAAGCAACGTACAGTGCCTCCGGAGCTTCTTTTTTCCGACTATTCCCTGCTTTTAGACTCCGCAGACGAAGATATCCGACTTCCCGTTATCGTTTCGGGGAACAGTATGTCTCCGTTTTTGAAGCACAACCGCGACAAGGTCTTTCTTTCGCGGATCGAATCGCCTCCGAAAAGAGGCGATATCATTCTTTACCGTCGTTCACCTAAGGAATTCGTGCTTCACCGCGTATACAGCGTCAAAAACGGAGCCATGACTATGGTTGGGGACGGTCAAATTTACCTTGAGCACGACGTCCCGCTCGAACGCGCGGAAGCGATCGTCAGCTTCGTAATTCGCGACGGCAAAAAGCTATCGCCAAGTTCCCCCTGCTGGATCTTTTACGAAAAAATATGGCTTGCACTTTTTCCGTTTCGTCCCGTAATAACAAAAATTCACGCTTTCTTCAAGCGCAAAATCGAAAGAAATGATTGATATTCACGCACACATCCTCCCCGGCGTTGACGACGGCGCCCGTGATATGCAAGCATCCCTCGAAATGGCTGACATCGCCCTGAAAAGCGGCGTCACCGCAATCGTCGCAACGTCTCACAGTAACGCCTTTTTTCATAACGGTCGGTTTCGCACGGACGTTTACCGAAATGCACTGCACAGCTTACGCAAGGAGCTTGAGCGCGTCGGAAATCCGATCAAAATCTTTTCCGGCATGGAGGTCTTTGCGGACTTCGACACGCCGTATTTTCTCGCGGAAAATCAGCTTTTCACGCTAAACGGCTCACGTTATTTGCTTGTCGAATTTCCGTTCAACGGACGCAAATCGGACGCAACGCACATTCTTTCGAGCATACTCGAAATGGGCTTCACTCCCGTGATCGCGCACCCGGAACGCTACGTTTTCGCTCAAAATTCACCGCATTTGCTTAACATTTGGCACGAAATGGGCTGTATATTTCAGATAAACAAGGGCAGTCTTTTCGGTCGCTTCGGGAGAGATTCCGAGCGCTTGGCATTTGAGCTGCTTTCACGCGGCTTCGTCCACACGATCGCAAGCGACGCACATTCGAGCATATCGCGCACAACAAGGCTTAACGACGCATACGAGCTTGTTGCGGACGAATTCGGAAACGACATCGCCCGCGCGCTTTTTCACGATAATCCGAAGCTGATCGTCTCCGACAAGCAGATCGAACGGATACTGACGCGGCGATTTTAATTGATCGACCGCGCCGAACGCAAATTTTCTAGATCACAAACCCATCATTATAAAAAGAAAGAGCAAGCACACAAGACTGAGATCTTGTATGCTTGCTCTTTTTGCGCGTCAGAGAATCTGCATCTCCCTGAGCTTTGATATAAACTCGGCAACGTCCGTCGTCGCCGTTTCTTCATCGACCTCGTATTCGTCCAAAACAGCCGAAACTATATCGGCTTCCGTCTCCGACGTCGGGATGATCCCCCAGATAAAAGCGCCCAGCTCGGACAGGAAGAAAAGTCCCTTTTCTTCGTTTATATCGGCTCCGACCGGCACAAGAAAAAACTCCCCGCCGATCTCTCGCTTCATGAATTCCTTACGAAACTCCATTTTTCCTCCAATCAGCTCATCACTCACAGGTGATCATAACGACTGTACAGCCCTTTGTCGTATAATGACCGGCAACGGCGGAGTTTGTCTCGCCCGCTTTGAGCCCGTCAAGCTTTGTGCGGAACGTTATTCCGCCGTAAAACATATCAGCCGAGCTGTACTTGTAATAAATGTAGATCTCGCCCTCAATGTCAGTCTCCGAGACGTTTTTCACGTTTACGAAGCCGTCGCCGCCCGTGATCTCAAGCCTTTCATCGGACGATCTCATCGGCTCGTCGAAGAATATTACGTTACTTGCACTGCACGAGACTGGATTTTCCTCCGTCGGCGCACGTCTGCTCTGCTCCAAAAGCACAGCCTTTTCGCCCGACGGAACGTTCGTTGCGCGGAACTTTGCCGTATATCCCGCATACTCGATCTCGACGTCGGCAAGCTGAAGATCCTTTTCCGACGTATTTTCAAGCACGATCATCATTACATTTGTAACAGCGTCGTCGGTGCCGTCCTCCATAAAAATGCCCGTATACTTGTACATATTTCGGATATACAGTCCGTCACCGAGGGATATTTCCGTAAAATCGGTCTTTTCTATGCTCATGTCGGGCTCCGTATCGGAGACGCCGCCGGTATCGACGTCGGTGCTGTCCGACACCGAAGCTTCGCCGTCGTCTTCAAGTCCACGCGACAAAAACGCGATCAGCACCATCGACGCAACAAATATCGCAAAAACGATGATCATTGCCGTCATGCTGTTGTCTTTTTTTGTTTTCAGCCTTTTGTTTTTCATTGCTTTTGTTCTTCCCCGTACAGACGGCTCGAATAGCCGTATCTGCCGTAACCGTATCTGCCGTAGCCGTAATAGCTGTAATAGCCGTAGCCGTCACGCTGCTTTGAGCCGTTGATAACACAGCCGACTATCTCAAGCTTATTGTCGCCGAGGACAGACGCGCCTTCAACTATACGTCCCTTTGATGCGTAATCACTGCGAACTACCATAACGGCACATTCGACAGCACCCGCAATGTCAGACGCGTCGGACAGTACGCCGCAAGGCGGCGTGTCAAGTATGATCAGATCGAAAACTCCCTTGCACGATTCAGTCAGCATTCGGAAATCGGACTTTGCGAAAAGCTCGACCGTATTTTCGTCCGATGCGACACCCGCACCGACAGCAAACAAATTCTTTGCCCCCGTCGCCTTAATGACAGACTGCATGGGAAGCTTTTTTTCGAGATATTCGGCAAGTCCGTGCTCGTCCTTTAAGCCGAGCACCTCAGACGCAGACGGATTTCGCAGATCGCAATCAATGATCAAAACGCGCTTTCCCTTTTGCGCCGCCGACATCGCAAGATTGACGGCAAAGGTCGTTTTTCCCTCTCCCGGCAACGCGCTCGACACCAACAGCACCTTTTTGTTTCTCGCCTCAAGCTCGCGCTCGAGACGCACGCGCGTCATATTCACAGCCTCCGCAAAGCCCTGATTATGATCGGCATCCGTTATGAGCGGACGCTTGTTTTTGCCGACCTTTTTGACGGCAGGCACGCTGCCGAGGCAAGGCACGTTGAGCAATCGCTTGAGCGATTCTTCATCGACAACAGTATTTTGCAAAAACGCGATCAGCATAGACGCCGCCGCGACAAGCACAAATCCGAGCCCGCCGCCGACGACAGCCGAACGCACGTAATTAACCGAATTTATCGGATACGTCGGAATCGTCGCCTCTTTTATGAGTATCATTTTTGTAGGGCCCACGACATATTCCGCGACCTCGGGATAACAGTCGATCACCGTTTCAAGCACCTTATATATATATTCCGGATCGGATCCGCTGACTTTCAGCGTAAAGACGTTTGTTCCCTTTGTCACAGACGCCGAAACATACGGAAGCGAATCAACTCCGAGCTGCTCCTTTACCGCCGATTTAAGCGCATTGCTTGAAAGAATGTACGGAAAGGTCTTTTCCATTTGCTCCGCAGTCTGCGAATTGTAGCCGGAGACGTTGGAATAAAGCGGGTTGACTATCTTCACCGTAAACGAGGTTGAGACCTCGTAAACGGGCGAATACGTCAGATGCGCGTGCAGAACAACGGCAGCGGCGCACAAAACGATCGCGGCGACGGCAACGAATTTCAAGCGAAGAAATGTCCGTACTGCGGAAATTATATACGATACAATATCAATTTTATTATCGTTACTTTCCATAAAGCACCTCAATCGCCCTTAACGGAATCGCCGTGTCCGTCAGAATAGCGTTTATAATTTCCGTAGCCGCCGTAGCCGTAGGAGCTGTTTTTATCCTTAAAATACAGCGACGATGTATATACATTGTTGACAACGCATCCGATAAGCTCGGCTTTTCCGGAGTGGAGCACCGAAACAGCCTTTCCGATCACGCTCGTCTTGATATTATTCTGTCTGATGACAAGCATCGAAGCATCGACGTGCTCCATGACGATCTCGGAATCCAGCGCCGCCGACATAGGCGGCATATCAATAACAATGTACTTGAAGTATTTTTTCGCTTCCGCAATCGTTTTTTCAACGGAAGCGTGCGTAATGAGATCTCCCGCGCGCTTTGACGCATTTCGCGAAAACAGCGCATAAAGTCCCGTTATCGGCTCTTTTTTGACCGCATTTCCGAGGCTTGCTTTACCGGCAAGCACAGCGGAGGTGTCGGCGGTGCCGACGTTCATTTCAAGCAGCTTATGGCAAGCGGGCTTTCGCAGATCCATGTCGATGAGCAAAACGCGGCTGTGCTTTTTTGCAAGAGAAAGTGCAAGATTGACAGCGATCGTCGATTTGCCCTCGTTCTCCATAACGCTCGTAACCATGAAAACTCTTTTTCCGTGACCGAGCTCCGACTCGACCTTACGACGAAGCTTTCTTACCGCTTCCGTAAAGGCAAAGCTGACGGTGGGATTTGTGATGAGCAGTCCCGACTTGCTTTTTTTGCCGAAAAGCCGCTTTGACATCGGCTTTTTTTCGTGACATATCTCGCCGAGGCAGTAGCAGTCGAGCTTTTTCTCGGCTTCCTTTTTGCTTCGAACAGTATCGTTCAAAAACGAATGTACCGCAACGACGACAGCCGATGCCGCAAACGCAAAAACAGCCGCCTTTATCGCCTTGCGAAGCGCGTCCGCCGAATTTGTCGGCGCTTTCGGCACCTCCGCAAGCTCAAGCACATCAACGACAACGCCGCCGACGACTTCCTCTGTTACAATACCGTGATTTTCGATCAGCGCTTTCATTACAAGGAACGAGATGCGAGGGTCATCGTCCGTCACGCTGACAGTGAGGAGATTCGTTTCGTCTATTCGCGAAGCGGATATTCTTCCGTCAAAGGACTGAAGCCCAACCTCCTCAAGAACCTTGCTTTGCAGGATCGAGCTGTTGAGAAGTCCCTCGAAAACCATCGCTATGTTTGATGTGGCATACAAATTCGAATATACAGTCGCACTGCTGTCGCGTGTCGTTATGACAAGAGTTGTGCTTGTCCTGTATTCCGGCACATACGACGCCTCGGCGTAAACATACGCTCCGACAAACACAAGCACGGAAATAGCCAAAACAGCCGCAACGCTTCGCCAAAGGTCGAGCAAAACAGTAAAGGGATCAAAGCTCAGACTTACGTCGGAGCGTCCGGAATTGAATTCTTCGGACTTATCCATTGCCGTTTCCTCCTTCCACAACAACAATCAGCTTTGTGTAACCGATGTATGTTTTGTCATCATTCTTTTTCACTGCCGTATACGAAACGGTATATACCCTCGAAGCTTCCGTATTGACTGTGTCGTTCAGTATAAGCTCAACGGAATCGGGCGCCCCCTCCGTCAAGGGAATCTCCTCGTAAACAGTCTTAAAAGCTTCAAGATAGGAATACGGATCAAACTCGGCGCCGACAGGCAGATACACTATCCAATCGGACAGCTCGATCGAGGCGTTGTAGGTATCGTCCGGATAGACCTCGACGGGCAAAACAAGCTGAACCGAATCCCCGACGGAGTTTGTTACGCGGAACTGAACCTCGTGAGTGCCCTCCATCGAAACGTTTGTCCCCTCGGAGAGCATCGTCGCCTTGATCTTGCGAGTTACGTCGCCGTCAAAAGCATCGTAAGCGCTGACGCAATCGAAAACATCGAAACCGGAGCCGTATTCGAAAACAAGCGGTGAATTAAGACTTATAACGGGACTGTGATAGTCGCTGTACACAACTGTGCGCTCCGCAGACGCAACGTTTCCCGCGCTGTCAAACGCCGCATAGCGAACGGTAACGGAGCCGTTCTCCGAGATGCCGTACACGCTTTCGACTATAAGCGAAGCCGTTACGTCCCCGTCCTTGTCATCCTCGGCTGTAACGCCGGTCAAAAGCACGTCCTCTCCGTCATTGACGGAAAGAGTCAGCGGCTCGTCGGGAATTTTGATCGTCGGAGGCACGGAATCGGTGCTTGCCGAGTCATACAGCGTATATGCGACAAGCACAACAGCCGCCAAAATTATAAGCGTCAACGATATCGAAAAATTTTTTCGTTTCACGTTTTTGTTCCTTTCTGGATCGATTTCAAGCGACGGATCCGCTTGATCCGAAAAAATCAATTATCAATTAATATAATATCATAGAATTATAACATACTATTTTTTTCGCGTCAATAAAATTCCGCTTCAAATTATTTTTTGCAAAAAAGTGCCGCAATGTAAAACACCGTGCGCGGACTTTTTCGAAAAAAACAGCGCCGCGAAGCGGCTTCTTTCTGCTCCGCAAACGATACAAACCGCTTTTTTATGCGTGTTTTTGCTCAATTATTTTAACACATATCCTTATAATGTTGACAAAATAAAGTTTTTTTGATACAATACAATGGAATATGTATAGTTACCGAAAAACAATATAATTTTTTTTTGCAATTTTAAGGAGCAGTTATGGAATTTCAGGGCAATGAGATTACCGGCGAGGAAAAGATATTCTCCGTTCCGGAGCTTCTGCATTATATTTTCAAAAAATCGCACATCATGATCGCAGTCGCTTTGCTGTTCGCCGTCGGAGGATACCTGTTTTCGATCTTGACTTATTCCCCCACATACACGGCAGTCACAAGCATTTACGTTGTTACATCAGTGCCCGTTGACCCTACGGATTCTCAAAGCGCAACCTTTGCCATCAACGACTGCAAGGTGCTCATCACCTCACGAAACATTATTTCCGCGGTGATAGACGAGCTTGACCTTGACACCAACGTTTCCGCGCTCACAAAATGCGTATCCGTTTCGTCGTCGTCCAATTCGCGCGTGTTTCAGATCAACGTAAATTATCACGATGATGAGCTTGCCGCCGCCATCGCAAACAAAATTCGCGAGATCGCGTCGGTGCAGATCAAATCGGTCGTTTCCGTTGAGGATGTACGCACCGTTTACGAGGCAGACAGCGCAGATGAGGAGCAGTCCGAATCGTACGGCATCGTTTCCGCTGTTGTCTGCGCGCTTGCTGGAGCGCTTATCACGGCGGGTGTTCTTATACTTATTTGCTTCTTCGACAGCTCCATACGCACCGAAAAGGACGTGAAAAACGCACTTAACACACGCGTTCTTTGCGCTATTCCCGACTCTGACGCATTCGGAATAAAGTCCACCGCGGACAAGAACTGAAAAGAGGTTGATCATGAACAAAATCAACATTACTCAGTGTAAAATAAACGATTTTATAACAAATGAGGCTGTAAACACGCTTCGCGCAAACTTTCTTTCGATCGGCGTCACCTCGGCGGCGTTTACAAGCTTCAGCAAACATTCCGGCACAACATCTGTATCGCTTCACCTTGCCGCGGCGCTTGCGGCGGCGGGAAAGCGCACGCTTTTCATTGAAGCCGATCTGCGTACGGGCGATCTTGCCTCAAAGCTCGGCGTCACCGATGAAAGCACTGTCGGACTTTCGGAATATCTGTGCGGCAAGGCTGATTTTGGCAGTGTCGTCAACGAGACGGATTCCGATCGTCTTTCCGTTATATTTGCGGGAGGCGTCGTGTCAAATCCGTCCGAGCTTTTGACCTTCGACGCATACGAAAGGCTCATTTCCTGCGCGAAGGAGAGCTTCGAATACATCATCGTTGATACCCCTCCGATCGGTCAGGTGTCGGACTGCGCCGTAGCCTGCCGCGCGCTCGACGGTGCGATCCTCGTGATCAACGCGAAAAACAACAGCTTCAAGCTCGAAAAACACGCCAAAGCTCAGATCGAGGCTGTCGGCTCAAGGTTTCTCGGAGCGGTGCTTAACCGTGCCGACTATAAGGACAAGAGCGAATATTACGGAAAAGCATACAGCAGAAAATACGGCTACAAGCAACGCTGACCGTTATGCATAAAAATAATTATTCAGAGGAAAAACAAGTGAATACCGCAAAAGACAACTCCAATTTTAAGCGTAGATGGTGGCTTTTGGCGTCTTATGACCTTGTACCGCTCATCGCCGTCTATGCAGTAACGTACATCGCCGTTTTATTATCCGGCACAAAGTTTGGCATCGTTAATTCAATAGCAGAGCTTCTCTTGGGCATTGCCGCCGTATATATTTATCGCATAGCAGTCGGGGTCTACCGTCAGATCTGGCGCTTCAGCAGCCCCCTTGCCTACATCAAGCTTATCAAGGCAGATGCTTTCGCGTGCTTATCATACGTGGTGATCGGTCATTTCGTTTCATTTGTCGAGCTTCACTTTACAGTACGTCTGTGCATCATCTGCATCAATTTCATTGCAAGCCTCTCAATGAGACTTGTATATCAATTCATATACCAATACCCCGGCTCATCATCGTCGATCGTAATAATGATGCGAAGCCTGCTCAAACGTTTCACGGGCCTCAACATAGATCCGAAAAAAATGCTCGATCAAAAGCATCGAATCAAGATCGCCATCGTCGGTGCGGGTCGAGTCGGCATGATGCTGGCTGACGAGCTTCTCACAAACCCCAAAGCGCCCTACTTCCCCGTCTGCTTCATTGACATAGACAGAAGCAAAGCGGGTAGACAGTTCGCGCAAATCCCCGTTATTGAGGAATCGGAGTTTGATTCACATTCCGTCACTGCATATTCGATCCAGGAATTCGTTTTTGCGCTCCCGAAAATGACGGGCAACGAGCGTCAGGAGCTCTACGAGCGCTATAAAAAGTTCGGTTTGAAGATCAAGACCTACGACTACCCCACAACGCAAGTCGTTGACGGCGGTAAGCGTCACATGAGAGAATTTGACATTGAGGATCTTTTGTTCCGCGAAGAAAAAAGCTTCATGAACGAAAAGACATCCGACTATTACAGAGGCAAAAAGGTGCTGATTTCGGGCGGAGGCGGCTCGATCGGAGGAGAACTTTGCCGTCAGATCGCGAAAATGAATCCTCAAATGCTCATCATCCTCGATATTTACGAAAACGGCGCATACGACATTCAGCAGGAGCTTCGCCTTGCATACGGAAACGAGCTGACACTCAACGTTGAGATCGCGTCTGTGTGCGACGAAAAGCAGCTTGATATCATCTTCGAAAAGTACCGTCCCGATATCGTAATTCATGCCGCCGCTCATAAGCACGTTCCGCTTATGGAGCACAACTGCTGTGAGGCTGTACGAAACAACGTTTTCGGAACGCTCAACATCGTTAACGTGTCCGAAAAATACGCCGTCGGCAAGTTTATCATGGTGTCAACGGACAAGGCCGTCAACCCCACAAACGTCATGGGCGCAACAAAGCGTATGTGCGAAATGATCGTCCGCAGCCGCAACGGCAAAACAGATTTCAGCGCAACGAGATTCGGCAACGTTCTCGGCTCAAACGGAAGCGTTATCCCGCTTTTCAAGCGTCAAATAGCAAACGGCGGCCCCGTAACGATAACGGACAAACGCATAATTCGATATTTTATGACAATACCGGAGGCATCGCAGCTTGTGCTTGAGTCAGGTGCGATGGCGAAAAACGGCGAGCTTTACGTCCTTGACATGGGCAAGCCGATCAAGATCATTGATCTTGCAGAAAATATGATCAAGCTTTCCGGCTTTGAGCCGTACACCGACATCGACATCGTCGAAACAAGTCTGCGCGAGGGCGAAAAGCTTTACGAGGAGCTGCTCGTTAATTCCGATAAGCTCAACAAGACGGAAAACAAGCTCATATTCATTGAGCGCGAGCTTCCGCCAAAGAAATCCGATATCGAAGGAAAGCTCGATATTCTCAGAAAAGCGCTTGAAAGTGAATGCGACGACACCGTAAAAGCCGCGCTTCATCAAGTCGTTCCGACATATCGCACCCCCGAAGAGGTAAACGCAACGGCAATTGCCTCACGTGAGATGCAGACAGTATAACATTTAGTCAGGTAAGAATCATGATTCCTTTCGAAAAAAAAGTCTATTTATCCTCCCCCACGATGCACGGAGACGAGCTCAAATACATGAAAGAAGCCTATGACACCAATTGGATGTCAACATTGGGCGAAAATATCAACAAGGTCGAGCGCATCTCCGCCGAAAAGTCGGGCGTTATGTATTCCGTCGGTCTTTCATCGTGCACGGCGGCTCTCCACCTTTGCGTAAAAGCGGCGGGAGAACAGCTCTACGGCAAGCCCGATATCGGTCGCGGCACGCTTGACGGAAAACGCGTTTTTTGCTCCGACGTCACCTTCAGCGCAACGTTGAATCCCGTCGTTTATGAGGGCGGCATCCCCATCTTCATCGACACGGAGGCTGATACGTGGGATATGGATCCGGCGGCGCTCGAAAAAGCTTTCGAGCTGTACCCGGACGTAAAGCTTGTCGTTTGTGCCGAGCTTTACGGTTTTCCCGGAAGAATGGACGTTATCAAGAAGATCTGTGAGCGTCACGGCGCGCTCCTCATAGAGGACGCCGCGGAGGCTCTCGGCGCAACTCTGTTCGGCAAGCAGTGCGGTTCGTTCGGAGATTTCGCCGCAGTCAGCTACAACGGCAACAAGATTATCACAGGCTCTGCAGGCGGTTGTCTGCTCACAAACGAGCTTGAGGTTGCAAACAAGGCGCGCAAATGGTCAACTCAGGCAAGAGAAAATGCGCCTTGGTATCAGCACGAGGAGGTCGGCTATAACTATCGCATGAGCAACGTTATCGCCGGTGTAATAAGAGGTCAGTATCCTTACCTGCAAGAGCACATAGCTCAGAAAAAAGCGATCTATGAGAGATATCGCAGTGCTTTTTCGGAGCTTCCCGTTCAGATGAACCCGATAGTAGAAGGCTCAGAGCCCAACTATTGGCTTTCTGCCCTTACGATCGACAGAAATTATATGTGCCGTCAGGTCAGAAGTGACTCGGATGCACTGTTCGTCAAGGAAAACGGAAAGACCTGCCCCACCGAAATTTTGAACAAGCTTGAAAAATACAATGCCGAGGGCAGGCCCGTTTGGAAGCCGATGCACATGCAGCCCATGTACCGTATGAACGAGTTCGTAACGGTTTCCGGCTCCGGCAGAGCCAAAACCAACGCTTACATCGCAAGCGATGTAACCGACGTCGGCATGGATCTGTTCAACCGCGGACTTTGCCTGCCGAGCGACAATAAAATGACTGTCGAGGAGCAGGACATGATCATAGAGATCGTTAAAAGCTGCTTCGAATAATCTCTTTTTTCGGACTGTATCATGTACACAAAATTTTTCAAAAGATTTTTCGATCTGACGCTGTCACTTGCGGCGCTTCTCATCCTCTCCCCGATCCTTTTGATCTTAGCCGTCATAGGCGCGATCGCAATGAAGGGCAATCCCTTTTTCATGCAGCCGCGTCCCGGCAAAAACGGCGCGGACGGAAAGGAAAAAATATTCCGTCTCATTAAATTCCGCACAATGTCGAACGCACGCGGCGCCGACGGCGAGCTTTTGCCCGACGATCGCCGTCTCGGTGAGTACGGCAAGTGGCTCCGCTCGACCTCCCTCGACGAGCTTCCGGAGCTTATCAACATCTTAAAGGGCGATATGTCGATCGTCGGTCCCCGTCCTCAGCTCGTGCGCGATATGCTTTTCATGACAGACGATCAGCGCTGCCGCCACAATGTGCGTCCCGGACTGACCGGTCTTGCTCAGGTAAACGGAAGAAACAGCATCTCATGGAATCAAAAATTCGAATATGACCTTATGTACATAAATAACGGCATCACCCTTGCGGGCGATGTGAATATCATTCTTCAAACAGTCGGTAAGGTCGTAAAAAGAAGCGACACCATCCGCGAGGGTACTGTTTCGGATATGGATCTTGGCGATTGGCTTTTGTCGGAGGGGATGATAGACAAAGAAGCCTATGACAAAAAGCAGGCTGAAGCGAAAAAGCTTCTGCAAATATAATTTATCGAAAGCATGAATTGATATGAAAAAGACATTATGGCAGAAGATAAAGGCGTTCTTTCGCAAATGGATGAGCGCGAAGATCATCCCGCACATGGTTTTGAACGGTTGGAGGATATTCTTTTACCGTTTGTGCGGCTATAATATCGGAAAAAACGTGTTCATCGGAATGAGATGCTATCTTGACGATCTCGAACCGAAAATGTTCACCGTTGAGGACAATTGCATCATTTCATACGGAGTTTTCTTCGCCTGCCACGGACGAAATCAACAGCACACGCCCATAACGATAAAAAAAGGCGCCTACATCGGTATGCGCGCAAGCGTAATTTCTGGCAAGACCGGAGTTACCATAGGCGAAGACGCCGTGATCGGCGCTTGTACATTGGTCAACAAAGACATCCCCGACGGCGCAACCGCAGTCGGCGTGCCTTGCAGAATCTTGGACAAAAAATGTGTGACACATTATGAATGAACTTGTATCCATAATCATGCCGTCCTATAATACGGGACGCTTCATCTCCGAAACGGTTGATTCCGTTCTCGCTCAGACCTACGAAAATTGGGAGCTCATCATCGTTGACGATTGCTCAACAGACGACACCGACGAGGTCGTGCGCAAATATTTGACGGATCCCCGCATCAAATATCTGAAAAACGAAAAAAACAGCGGCGCCGCCGTCTCTCGTAACAGAGCGCTTCGCGAAGCTGCGGGCAAATGGATCGCTTTTCTCGACAGCGATGACCTTTGGTATCCCGACAAGCTCGAAAAGCAGCTCGCGTTCATGAAAGCTCGCGGCTGTCGCTTCTCTTATACAGATTACATTGAAATAGACGAAGAATCAGCTCCGAACGGCAGAAGCGTAACAGGTCCCCGAACTATAACAAAGCTCGGTATGTTTTGCTATTGCTGGCCGGGCTGCCTTACTGTAATGTACGATGCCGAGGCTGTCGGTCTTGTGCAGATCAAAGACATAAAAAAGAATAATGACTATGCAATGTGGCTTCGAGTCTGTCAAAGCGCAGACTGCTTTTTGCTCGACGAAACGCTTGCAAAATACAGAAAAAGAAATGGCTCTATCAGTAATCACGGATATCTTGCGCTAATCAAATGGCACTACAGACTCTTCCGTGAGGCGATCGGAAAGAATCCCGTTTCTGCATTTTTTTTGACGGCGGGAAATTTGTTCTTCGGCGTTGTAAAGAAGATCAAATATGTAAAGGGGTGAGTACGTGAATGCCCGTGTCAGCGTGATCGGTCATTTCGGGGAGGGCGTAAGCCTTCTCAACGGTCAGACTCTCAAGACAATGATCATAACGGATGAGCTTCAAAAGCAGTTCTGTGACGATCAAGTTCGCAAAATCGACACCCACGGCGGCAAAAAAACGCTCCTGAAAGCGCCCTTTCAAGCGTTCGGCGCATTGAAAAGCACAAAAAACGTGCTGATTTTTCCGGCGCAAAACGGACTCAGAGTTTACGCTCCGCTCCTGTCGTTTTTGAATGGATTTTTCAAAAAAAAGCTTCACTACGTCGTGATCGGCGGTTGGCTTCCTCAATTTCTCGACGGCAAAAAGCGCCTCGTAGAGAGCTTGAAGCGTTTTGACGGAATTTACGTCGAAACAGAGACGATGAAGTCCTCGCTTGAGCACCTCGGCTTTGAAAATGTATTCGTCCTGCCGAACTGCAAAAAGCTGACAACGCTCTCGGAGAGCGAGCTTGTCTATCCTTCTTCGCCTCCGTACAAGCTTTGCACCTTTTCTCGCGTCATGCGCGAAAAAGGCATCGAAGATGCCGTTGACGCTGTCAAATCCGTCAACTCGGAGCTTGGTTATACCGCATTTGAGCTGAACATTTTCGGTCAAATAGACAGAAATCAAACAGAATGGTTTGAGTCCCTGCAAAACGGCTTTCCTGATTTTATACATTACGGCGGTCAGATCCCGTTTGACAAAAGCGTCGAGTTCCTTAAAGATCACTTTGCCCTGCTCTTTCCGACGTATTACGAGGGTGAGGGCTTTGCGGGCACTTTGATAGACGCATATTCAGCCGGCGTCCCCATCATAGCGACGGATTGGAAATACAACTCGGAGTTTGTAAACGAGACGGTAGGCTGTCTGTATCCAACGCGAAGCATCGACGCCTTGGTCGATATCTTAAAGGGCATCGCGACGTCGCCGCAGGCTTGGCTTTCGAAAAAGCCGATGTGCTTAAAGACGGCGAAGCAATACGAGCCTGCCGAAGCGATCGCAGAATTGCTTCGGAATTTAGAATAATTTTACGGTGAACAACATGAAACGAATGCTTTGCCTTATAAGCGGCATGAACGCGGGAGGCGCGGAAACATTCTTGATGAAGCTGTACCGCTTCCTTGATAAAGATAAATATCAAATGGATTTTTGCGTCAATATTCGCGAACGCGGCGTATATGACGACGAGATCGAAGGTCTCGGTGGCAGGATCTATCACATTCCGAGTAAATCCGAGAGCGTCGCCGAATTCAAAAAGCAGCTTACAAAGCTCATACGCGACAATAATTATCAGTACGTAATGCGTGTCACATCGTCCGCGATGGGCTTTATGGATCTGCATATCGCAAAAAAAGCAGGCGCACGCGTGTGCATAGCGCGCTCGTCCAATTCGAGCGACGGCGGAAGCCTCAAATCAGCCGTCGTGCACAAGCTCGGCAGACTTTTGTACGGTCACTGCGTTGACGTGAAGATCGCGCCCTCCGACCTTGCCGCCGAATACACCTTCGGCAAAAAGGCTTACCGAAGCGGAAAGGTTGATATTTTGCACAACGCGCTTGATATGTCCGTCTACAATTTCAACGAAAACGAGCGCATAAAAATCAGAGGCGAGCTCGGAATTCCAGATGAAGCAACTGTCATCGGTCACATAGGACGCTTCAATCAGCAAAAAAATCACGCGTTTTTGCTCGATGTTTTCGCGGAATATTCGCGCCGCCATCCCGAAAGCGTGCTGATGCTCGTCGGCAAGGGCGAGCTTGAGGAAAACATCCGCAAAAACGCGGACGAGCTTAAAATAACGGACAAGATCATTTTCACGGGCGTCCGCTCCGATATTCCCGCGCTCCTTTCTGCGATGGATGCGTTTGTGTTCCCGTCATTTTACGAAGGAATGCCGAACACTGTTATCGAAGCGCAGGCTACCGGTCTTGACTGCATCATCGCGGATACGATCACGCGCGAAGCAAACATAACGGGGCTTGTTCGCTATCTGCAGCTCGGAAACGTCGAGCAATGGGTGAGCGCCGTCGAGCAGATCACTGTCGGACGTGACCCGTTTGCAAAGAGAAAAACTCCGACAGAGGACTTTTTGAAAAACAAATACGATATCGGCTCTGTTGTAAGTCAGTTTACCGACATAACCTTTGAGCGAAAATAAGCATTCGCTTGCACACACGATCGAATTTTTTTACGGAGGTGACGGCAATTGGTATATTTTTTATACATCTTCTTGATCACCGTTCAGTGGATCGCATCTAATTGCGTTTATATAAAATCAAGCAGAATAACTACCGGCGGCGTCACCGCGGAAGGCAAAAAGATCAACAACAAGCTTTTTCTAATCGTTGCTTGCGTCGAGCTGATCATACTTGCCGGAATAAGAGGCTACAACGTCGGTGCCGACGCATCGACATATTTGTCGGCGCTTGAGTACTATTCTTCCCTTCCCAAAGGAGAAATACTGTCCGCGAAACTCGTCTATCCCTTCGATTTTGAGGTCGCATACTTCATGCTCACAAAAATTTGCGCTTTCCTCGGCTTCTCAAAGACGGCGTTTTTGTTTTTGATCGCGATAGTAACCTATGTGCCGATATTCATCGCGATAAACAAGCTGTCCGTTGACCCGTATCTGAGCATTCTGACATACTTCGCCTTCGGTCTGTTTGCGTACAGCCTCGGCATCTTCCGTCAGATGATAGCAATTTCGATCATCATCTGCGGGATTGATTTCATTAAGGACAGAAAATTCATCAAATACGCGCTGCTCGTCGCCCTCGCGATGACATTCCATACGTCGTCGGTAATTTCGATCGCGCTGTATTTTATTTATCCCTTTGCGTGGAAGCTCAACATTAAGGTCGCCTTGCCCGCAGCAGCCGTTTCGCTTGTTTTGGGACGTCCCATAATCAGCTTCGTGTTCAATCTTTTTCCGTCGTATTCGCATTACCTTAACGGAAAATACGATGTTCAGGGTGGCTCGTATCTGATGCTTTTGATGTACGGCGTCATATTGGCTGCATACTGCATCGCAAATCACATCAAAAAGCCCGTCGGATACAGCAAAATAGCGTTTGACGCCATTGCGGTCTCTCTCGTCATCCAATCGCTTGCTTATTCTATGAACATTTTCGGACGCATAATCGGATATTATTCCGTTTACCTGCTGTTTGCGATTCCGAACATCATAAACGTCTTTGACACAAAAACACGTCAATTCATAAAGCTTTTCGTCACTGTAATTCTTTGGCTTTTGATCCTGTGGCGTGTAGGCTCAAACTCGTATATCAACAATTACGTTGTATTTTGGAAACAGTAACGGTGAATCATGATAATCAAAAAAATCGCAAAAAACTTCGGGAAGTACATCCGTAACGAGGATTACAGATTTCTTGTAAATGCTCGTATGGGTATGTACAAAAATATGCCCGACAATGAATATATATCGAAAAAATACAAGGCGCTCATGGGTTCGGCGCCCGATCTCGACGCTCCGAAAACCTTAAACGAAAAGCTTCAATGGCTCAAGCTTCACAATCGCAAGCCCGAATATTCCGTCATGGTTGACAAATACCGCGTCAGAGATTACATTGCCGAAACAATCGGCGAGGAATATCTTATACCGCTCATCGGCGCGTGGGATGATCCGGATGAAATTGATTTTGCGTCGCTTCCGGACAGGTTCGTTTTGAAGTGCAATCACAATTCGGGGCTCGGAATGTGTATTTGCAGGGACAAAGCCTCGCTTGACATCAAAAAAGTCAAATCGAAGCTTAAAAAGGGACTCAAACAGGACTACTATCTTTCCGGTCGCGAATGGCCGTACAAAAACGTGCCCCGCAAGATAATATGCGAGAAATATATGACAGACTCGCCCGATTCCTCCGACCTTACCGATTACAAATTTTTCTGCTTCAACGGTCACGCAGACAGCGTCATGCTTTGCCTTGACCGCAGCAGCGGAGACACTAAATTTTATTTCTTCGACAAGGATTGGAATTTGCGTCGGTACAATGTGCGCGGCAAAAACGCCCCAGCCGATTTCACTCTCCCGAAGCCGAAAAACATGGATAAAATGTTCGAAATCGCGAAAAAGCTGTCGGAGGGGATGCCGTTTGCGCGCATCGACCTGTACAATTCCGACGATCACATCTATTTCGGTGAGATAACCTTCTTCCCCGACAGCGGATTTGATCCGAATATCCTCGCCGAAACGGATCTGTATTTCGGCAATTTGATAGATATTGATAATTTGACTTGAATTTTCGGCTTCACGTCGAAAATCGCACAAAACATTCACACGCCGAAACTCGGCTGAACGGAGTTAATATGAAAACAATAGGCTTTCCGATAAGCCATAAGGAAAACGAGAACCGTCGCGCAATGGTTCCGTCCGATATACAAAAGCTAAGTCACCCTGAGCTTTTATATTTTGAAACGGGCTACGGCGACGTAATGGGACTGACCGATCACGATTACGAGGCTGTCGGCGCACATACGGCGTCCCGCTCGGAGATACTGAAAAAGGATATCATTTGCGACCCCAAGATCGGTGACGCGGAATATCTTTGCGAGCTTAACGGACAGACAATTTTCGGTTGGATCCATGCAGTCCAAAACCGCGATATTACAGACAAACTCATCGACGGAAGACTCACCGCCTACGCTTGGGAGGATATGTTCGATCACGGACGTCACATCTTTTGGCGAAACAACGAGCTTGCGGGCGAGGCTGCAATCATGCACGCCTTTCAATGCTACGGAAGAATGCCCTATGAAACAAGGGTTGCCGTCATCGGTCGCGGGAACACCGCTCGCGGTGCGATCCGTGTTTTGAATATGCTCGGCGCCGACGTTATGCAGTACGATCGCAAAACGGAGGCTTTGCTTCGCCACGAGATCGATCGCTACGATGTTATAGTAAACTGCGTGCTTTGGGACACTTCGCGAACGGATCACATAATTTATCGCGAAGATCTGAAAAAAATGAAGCGCAATTCCATGATAGTCGATGTAAGCTGTGACAAAAACGGCGGAATCGAAACAAGCATCCCCACAACCTTTGACGAGCCCGTCTACACCGTTGACGGAGTCACGCATTACGTCGTTGATCACACCCCGTCGCTGTTTTACAAAACCTTCACCGTCGATAATTCGAAAACGATCGCACCGTATATTGAAATGCTTTCAAGCGAAGCCGGACAAAGTCCTGTCCGACGCTATGATAGTCAAGGACGGCGTAATAATCGACGAAAGGATCAATCAATTTCAAAAGCGAAAATAACGGGTCATGACACGAAAAAGAAAATTGATGCTTAATTCGGCATCGTCACTTATATATCAAGCCGCGGCGATAATATGCGGATTTGTTTTACCTAAGTTCTTTCTGTCCTGCTACGGCTCGTCGGTAAACGGTCTCATATCCTCGATCACGCAATTTCTCGGCTTTATATCGCTTGCGGAATGCGGCGTCGGTGCCGTCGTTCAGTCAACCCTTTATAAGCCGCTTGCCGAAAACGACATTGTCTCCGTCAGTAAGATCGTTAAATCGTCCGATCGCTTTTTCAAGCGCATAGCATATTTGCTTCTCGGCTATACGGCGGTTTTAATGATCGTCTACCCCTTTATCACCTTAGATTCCTTTGATTATTTATTCACGCTGATCCTGATCTTCGTCATTTCGATCAGTACCTTTGCTCAGTATTATCTGGGCATGACGTACAAGCTGCTTTTGGCTGCCGATCAGCTCGGATTTATTCAGTACACGATACATACAGCCGCGCTCGTGCTGAACACGGTCGCCTGTATCGTGCTCATGAAAGCGGGAGCGTCAGTTCAGTTTGTAAAATTAACGACCTCGCTTATATTTTTGGCTCAACCCGTGCTCCTTTCCGTGATCGCGAAAAGAAAATATAAGCTCATCAAAAACATAACTCTTACGGAAGAACCGATCAAGCAAAAATGGAACGGACTTGCACAGCATATCGCAAGCGTCGTGCTCGTAAGCACGGACACAATGGTTCTTACCCTGCTCTCAACGCTCGAAAACGTCTCGATCTATTCCGTTTATCACATAATTGTCAACGGAGTTAAGCAGATCGTCGTCTCCGCAACGAACGGAATGCAGGCGATGCTCGGAAATATGCTTGCGAAAAATGAAACCGAAAAGCTGAACAGCACGTTCGACCAAATCGAATGGCTGCTTCACACGATCGTTTCCGTCGTTTTCTCCGTCACTGCCGTTTTGATCATCCCGTTCGTCCGAATTTACACAAAAAACATAACGGACGCCGATTACATCGTGCCCGCATTTGCGTACATGATAACCCTCGCGCAAGCAGCGTACTGTCTGCGCTTGCCGTATAACATTATGGTGCTTGCCGCCGGTCATTACAAAGAAACTCAGCGGAGCGCGATAATCGAGGCTTTGATAAACATCGTCGTTTCCGTTGTGCTCGTGTTCAATTTCGGGCTCATCGGAGTTGCGATCGGCACCTTTGTCGCGATGATGTACAGAACAATATATCTCGCTTATTATCTTTCAAAAAACATAATTTCACGAAAGCTTCATCATTTTGTAAAGCATCTGACAGTCGATGCGATCGGAGTTGCCGCGCTTTTCGTTATCGTAAACGTATTTTCCGACTTTTTCACGCTGACGTCCGTAAATTACGTTTCGTGGCTCGTTTTAGCCGTCAAAACGGGATTTGCCGCGCTTGTCGTCTTTGCATTGACAAACACAGTTTTTTTCAGATCAAAGTTAACTCGCTTGCTGAAGCGCCAAAAGAACATATAACAGGTATTTTTTATGCTTAATGCTAATTCAAAATTCGAACAGATCTACCGTAAAGCGCCGCCGCATACGACATTTACGCCATACAGAGTTTGTCCGCTCGGCGCGCACAGCGACCATCAGCTCGGTAAGATCACGGGCTTTGCCATAGACAAGGGCGTTTACATCGCTTACGGCCCGAAAATGAACGGCGTCGTTGAGATACAGTCGCTTCAGTTTCCGAAGCGCGCGCAGTGGCACGTCGCTCAGGTGCCGACAGAAAAAGAGGGCGATTGGGCAGATCATCTTCGCGGAGCCACCATTGCGCTCGGAAGCAGATATCCGCTTCACATCGGACTTTGCGCCGTGTTGGACGGTGAGCTTCCCATCGGCGGACTTTCATCCTCTGCGGCTGTAATCATCACATTTCTTTCCGCACTTTGCCACCTCAACAACATCAATCTGGCTCCGCAAGAGCTGATCGAGATAGCAAAGGAAGCGGAAAACAAGTACGTAGGCGTCTCCTGCGGCAAGCTTGACCAAAGCTGTGAGATCTATTGTCGCAAGGATAATCTGCTTTACATGGATCTGCAAGACGATTCCTATGAGCTGATTCCGACACATCCCGACATGAAGCCGTATAAAATCGCGATCTTCTTCAGCGGACTTGAGCGATCTTTAGCAAGTTCAAAATTCAACATGAGAGTTGATGAATGCAGAAGCGCCGCTTACGCGCTCAAGGCTTACGCAGGCATGGAATACGGCAAATTCGAGGAAACCAACCTTCGCGACGTCCCCTTCGAAGCTTACGAGCAATACAAGGATAAGCTCCCCGAAAATTGGCGCAGACGTGCAGAGCATTGGTACACGGAATATCAGCGCGTCGAAGCGGGCGCCGACGCTTGGAGACGAGGCGACCTTGACACCTTCGGCAAGCTTTGCTTTGAAAGCGGATATTCTTCCATACACAATTGGGAAACAGGCTCTCCCGAACTCATCAAGCTCTATGAGATCATGCGAAGCACTG
>CAZOMK010000005.1:0-22517 GCA_964580615.1 uncultured Lachnospiraceae bacterium
GAACAAGGGCGACGATTTTCGTTTGTGGCAGTCAAACGAGAGGGGAGTGGATCTCAATCACAACTATAACGCTGGCTTCGCGGAATACAAAAAAATCGAGCAGCAGGAGGGAATTACGGCAGGCAGATCGAAATACAGCGGACAATATCCCGAATCAGAGCCGGAAACAAAAGCGCTCTGCGGCTTTATAAGAACCGCAGAGCCTAAAGGGATCTTAACACTTCACACGCAAGGCGAAGAAATATATTACAAAAGCGGCGGATATGCTCCGCCCAAAGGCGAAAATACAGCAAAGCTTATTTCAAAAATGAGCGGATATTCACTGTCCGAAGCAACGGGAACTGCGGCATACGGCGGCTTGACCGATTGGTTCATCAAAGAGTTTGACCGCCCTTCGTTTACGCTGGAATGCGGCAAGGGCACAAATCCATTACCGATCAAAGAGTTTGAGTCGATCTACGCCAAAATACGCGAGACACTTTTCTCGTTTCCGATGATGCTGTAAAGCTTTTGCGCTAAGTTAATTTTCTCTGATCCATTCGGACGCAAGACGAACCCATTCCGCTATGCGCTTATTTTCAAGAGCTTTGTTTCCGCCGGAGGTTTCATCCGTTGCGAGGGAAAGTCCGTGAGGACCGTGGGGATATATGTGAAGCTCAAACGGAACCTCACAGCGCGAGAGGGCAGATACAAAAAGAAGCGAATTTTCAACAGGAACTGTTTTGTCGTCGGCAGTGTGCCATAAAAAGACGGGAGGAGTTTTGTCCGAAACGAGATTTTCAAGGCTGTGCTCGCAAAGCTCTCTGCTTGTCGGAAATTTACCGATTGAATTTTCAATCGTTCCTTTGTGAGTGAAATCGCCCGCCGTTATGACGGGATAAGCAAGGATCATGCCGTCCGGCTTGTTCATTCCGTACTGTAAGTCAAGCTCCTCGGCAATGAAAGCCTCGTGCCAACGGACGCCGAGCATGGCGGCGACATAGCCGCCTGCGGAGAATCCGACGACATATACCTCGTCGGGATCAATGCCCAAACGCTCGGAATTTTTTCTTACGTAAGCGACAGCGGCGGATGCATCAAGCAAAGGGAGCGGATAATTGCCGAATTCGCCGATAGAATATCTCAAAACAAAGGTGTTCATCCCCTCCGCAAGAAACGCAAGCGCAATCGGCTCGGCTTCACGTTCCGATAAAAAGGAAAGACCGCCTCCCGGCAAAACTATAACGGCAGGTCTCTTTCCGGCATTCGGATCGTGTGCATCGGATCGAATGTACATCGTAAGGGTAACTCTGTCATCATTATCGTAAAGAGATATTGTTTTATGAGTCATGATCTTTCCTCTCAAATATTAATAATAATATACATTGATATTATCACACTGTGCATTGTTTGGCAATATAAAGCGCGAAAAATGTGAAAATTTGCATATTTTTTCGCATTAATAATTGCAATAATCTTGTTTATAAGTTATAATTATTAAAATAAATACGGTTTGCGGGAGGCTAAACGGTAAAAATGAAGCGAAAAATTGTTGCGCTGTTTCTTTTGACAGCAATGCTTGTGTCAATTTGCGCCTGTTCTACTGGAGAACCCGACGATACTGAAACAAGTGCGAACAGCGAAACGGAAAACGGAGATGACATTATGATCGAAGAAAACGGAAGACGTGTTGAGGCTCTCGACAGAGGGCTTGTCGCTGTCAAAACAGACGAAGGCATACTTGTAAGCTGGAGATCGTTCGGCACAGAATCCAATGATACTGTATATGAGCTTTATCGCGACAGTAAAAGCGTGTATAAAAGCGAAGCCGGAATGGCAAACTGCTATCTCGATAAGGACGGAACGGAGAAATCATCGTATTATGTGGTCACCGAAGGAAAGGAAACCTCAAAAACTGTAAATCCTTATTCCAAAAATTATTTCGATATTCCGATAGAGGCGCCGAAGTCCGGTAAAACGCCTTCCGGAGAAACATATACGTATTCCGCTGGAGATGCTTCGTGCGGCGATCTTGACGGCGACGGCGAATATGAGATCGTGCTTAAATGGGATCCCTCAAACGCAAAGGATAACGCTCATTCGGGATATACCGGCAACGTTATACTTGATGCGTATAAGCTCGACGGCACTCGTCTTTGGCGTATAGATCTCGGTAAAAATATACGCGCAGGCGCGCATTATACACAGTTCCTCGTGTACGACTTTGACGGTGACGGCATCGCAGAGGTTGTATGCAAAACATCCGACGGAACAGTTGACGGAAAGGGGACCATGATCGGTAAGGAAAAAGCCGATTACAGAAATTCCAACGGATATATTCTTTCCGGCAAAGAATATCTTACAGTCTTTAACGGTACGACAGGCGAAGCTGTCACAACAATTGATTATTCTCCCAAGCGCGGAGCCGTATCTGCTTGGGGCGATGATTACGGAAACAGAGTTGATAGATTCTTGGCGGCGGTTGCTTACTTGGACGGTAAAAATCCGTCGATAGTCATGTGCCGCGGATATTATACACGCGCCGTCCTTGTCGCATATAATTTTGACGGCAAGGAGCTTACGGAGCTGTGGACGTTTGACTCGAGCAAAAAGGGAAATTCCGCTTGCGCGGGACAGGGAAACCATAACCTTTGCGTCGCTGATGTTGACGGCGACGGCTTTGATGAGATCGTATACGGTCAGTGCTGCATTGATCATGACGGAACGAAGCTTTGGAGCACGGGACTCGGTCACGGCGACGCCGTGCACGTCGGAGATTTTATCCCTGGTAGGGAAGGCCTTGAGATTTGGGGCTGCCTTGAGGGAAGCCAGGGGGCATATCTCGCAGATGCAAAAACAGGAGAAGTTCTGTTCAAATATAAGTCCGACAGAGACGTTGGCAGAGCTTTGGCGGATAACTTCATCCCCGGTAACGATTCCGCCGAATTTATCTGTGCCACAACAAGCAATGTATATCAGTTCAAGAAAAATCGTCTTGCGCCTTCCGGTAAAACATGGTCGGGCGGCATGAACTTCGCCGTTTGGTGGACGGGTAAGCTTGAACGTTGCGGACTTGACGGAACTAACGTATATTCGTACGAATTCGGAAATGTGCTGTCAGCTAAGGGCGTGAATTCGATCAACGGTACAAAATCAACGCCTTGTCTTTCGGCAGATCTTTTGGGCGACTGGAGGGAAGAAATCGTACTTCCGCGTTCGAACAACAAGGCGCTCAGAGTATATTTGACCGATTTTGATACCGATTACAGAATTTATACTTTGATGCATAACACAATGTACAGATGCGGCGTTGCCAACGAAAATGTTGCATATAATATTCCGCCTCATACAGACTTCTTCCTTGATTCCGAATATCCGCTTCCCGAATATCCCGAAGTTTTCAGCAGAAGCGCAAAGAAAGACAATTAAATACGCAAAAACTCCTGTGATCAATAGGTCACAGGAGTTTTGATTAGGCAATAACAAATATTTTGTATAATGTCAGCGCATTTTTTCGGCTTCAGATTGAGCGGCAGAGTCGCAGCGCTCATTATACGGATGACCGGCGTGTCCCTTGATCCATTCAAAAGTAAGAGAATGAATGTCGGTAAGCTCAAGAAGCCTTTGCCAAAGATCGGGATTGAGCGCCGGGGATTTGTCTGATTTTTTCCAACCGCGCGAACGCCAGCCTTTAGCCCATCCGAGCGAAAGTGTGTCAATAACATACTTGGAATCGGAGACAAGCCTTACGTTGCATGGCTCCTTTAGCGCTTCGAGACCTTTTATAACGGCTGTAAGCTCCATTCTGTTGTTAGTTGTGTTTCTTTCTCCTCCGGAAACAGTCTTTTCGTTCTTACCGTAAACAAGTATGGCGCACCAACCGCCGGGACCCGGATTTTGTTTACACGATCCGTCTGTATATAAAATAATATCTTTCAATTACTTTATGGATTCCTTGAGAGCTTCGCACCATTCAACGATGTCGCGGCGTTCTTCGATAGAGAGCTTCTTGTTGAACAAGGAGCCGCCGTCAACAAAGTAAATGTTGTCTGTGATCGTATTTGCGCCAGCAGCACTTACGATGTCAATAAGCTGCTGCATTACGGGTGTGAGAGTTTTTGTTTTGCTTTCAAATACAAAAGCAACATTTGCCGTTCTTGTAGCGGTAAGCTCACCGGCAAAGAGACGAACCTTGTCCTCAAGCTTTGCGCCTGCGGAAACAACAAGAACAACAAGACGTTCACGGTCGCAGGAATATGCTGGCGGGATCGCATCAGCCTTAGCTCTTGCATCGTCCTGAGCTTCACCGAGCGCAATCGCATAATTGATCACTTTTTTGTTTGATGTAGCATACAGAATACGCATTTTCATAATAAATAAAGCCTCCGAATATCGAGTTTTTTGATTTGTTTCATTATAACATAATAATCCGCATTTTTCCACTTATTTTTACGAAAATGAAAAAATATATATAAAGATGCGCGTTTTTCTTATTTCCCACTTCTCCAGATTATACAAAATTTGCATTTTGTATAATCGGTGATAGTGTTTCCCACTCAAACAGATCGAGCCACACCGGAGAAATTTTATCATAAATTGATCCACACTCATGCACCGCGTAGAAATCGAATATATAGCGAAGGACAGATTCGGCTGAATAATTTTCAGCAAAAATCAAATCGTAAGGTAGTGAGCGTTCTTTGCGATGACGAGTTTGAAGCTCGATTCTGATCCATGATTGGGGGAGAGATCCATCAGATGTATACGGGCATCCGGTAAGGTCATTTTTAGCGATTCGTTCAAGTTTTTTATCGTAAAAGCGAATCATTTGTTGAGCACCAGAAGCGCCGAAATAAATAATATGTTCTTTATCGCCATATTTCACGCGCCAAGAAACACCAGCTTGCGAACCATGACAAGCAAGCTTATTATTTTCTTTATGATTTTGATTGCAAAGCTGATGAAGAGCTTCGACGAAATAGCCGGAATAATTTACAAAATCGTAGGCAAAGTCACAGCGCGTAAACGTGAAATTCCATCCAATATTTGATATATTACGAACCTTAGCTTCGATATCAACATTTTGAGAGCGAAGCCAGTCAAGCCCCGATCCGCAAAGATCGATACGGATCCAAGACAAAAAGCAATGCGCAATAAACATCGGATCATATTCTTTAGGATCGTTGCAACGGTGACCGTATTTCTGGTCGAGCTGCCATTCAATATCGCGAGCTTCAAGCTCAAAGAGAATACCGTAAATATTTACGCGAAGCTTGCGACCATAATTAGGATCTGCAAAATACGAATCACGTATAGCCGCGAAAAAATCTTCGTTTAAGCTAATTCCAAAATATCTAAGGACATCGACAAACGACTGATCACGAACAACAATCGTGAGCCAGTCGATTTTGTAGAAAACACCGCCATCGCCATTATCTATTTTACGTAAAGTGCGGTCAGAATATTCATTATGTGATTTAATAGAATTCATATAAGAACCTCACAATCATCATTAAGATAAGGATCAACAACATAAAGCTTCACAAGAAGATAAGGATTGAATTCGTTAACAAGTCGAATAGCCTTAATCATTTCTTTTAAAATCATAACAAGCACCTCTTATTTTTTAGTCGAAAGCTAAGGAAGTGCAAAAGAGGTGTCGAAACCTACTTAAGTAGGGCGCACTTCCCTGCTTTCTGATAAGATTATAGCACATTTTTTTCTATAATGCAACACATTTTACAAAAAAAATCGAGTGTTTTTAGATATTTTTTTTAAGAAGTGATAATAAATGCGCGCAGGGTCTCCGACCCTGCTACAAACCTGAGCGGTGATACACTGCCGCTCAGGAAAGAGACGCGCTGCGCGCATCAGATCACCCCCTTACCCCCTCAAGGGGGGAAAGATTAACTCGGACCTCGATTGGGAAAATAAAGATTTCAAGAGCTTTCCAAAACCGGCGCAGCACTACTTCAGACTTCAACGAATTTCGTTATTTAAGGACAAAAAAATAACCGATCTAACAAAACCGGTTATTTTTTTATTTATTCGATTAGCGGTCGGATGACGGATCCGACACCAATAAAGCGAGCGAGACGGGATTGCGCAACGTCTTCTTAAATTCGATTTTCATCGAATTTTTCGAAGACGTCGCACAGACGAAATGGATAAGATCGCATATTTATTTAGATAGATTGAGTTTAGCTTGTTTTTGCTGATCGCGATAAGAGTTGTGAATTTTAACCCATTTGGGAAGATATGCACGGAACGGAGATGTCCGGTACCAAAAGAGCCAACTTTGTTTAACAAAATCGTCCGTCAAAGTTGCTGCATCGCGAGAGTTATCGTTCTGAGGGCTAACAACAACGGGTTTTTTTCTGTATGCCTTGCCAGTAATGTAAATTCGAGCATATTTGCGAATAATGATTAAGTAATCTGCAAGGTCTCGAATTTTCTTGTCACAGTCATAAGTTTGAGAAAAAGCTATATAAATGTGCCTATACTGTCGTTGAAGTCTGAAGTAGTGCTGCACCGGTTTTGGAAAGCTCTTGAAATCCCTATTGTCCCAATCGAGGTTTATCTCATCATGAAATATAACTGAATTTGGTTCAATATATTCAGGACCGGTATATCCTTTAGCTCTTAATTTAACAATTTGAGCACGAACTTTTCCATCATAATAAGATTCGGAAAGCCAAGGAAGCAAATTAATATCAATCGGTGTGACAAACGGCAGATCCGTGTCACCGGATTTACAATAAATATGATATCCTTTTTTATGATAATAAGTAGCTAACTTCTGCAGAAGTGTAGATTTGCCCTCACCTTTAGGTGCAAATATCAAATAGAGCTTATAAGGGTTAATATACTTAGAGGTAAGTTTATTAAAAATAAAGCCGATCAAGATGATCGAAAAAAATAAAATAAATATAATTTTCACGCGTTAGTTACCTGCTTTTTTCCGGCGCGACATAAAGTCGCGCCAGATCTGATCACCGTTTCTTGATATAAACAAGAAGTTTAAAGAGGGATACAAGGAAAAGCGAAAGAGTACAAATAAGAAAAACGCACGCGACGAGCGCAAAAAAATCGTTTGCAGAAGCGTTAACAGGTTCAACACCTATTAAGTTAAGAATAGACCGAGCCAAGCCGGAATCAAGGATTTTCACGCAAATACCCTCACAACAATAAGAATTAGAACAAAAGACAAGAGAATGACCGCAAAGATCAGAAGCATTGAATCGAGAGAATAAGCTCCGGGGATCACAGAATCATCCGGATGCAAGTGATAATCAACCCATGTTGAATAAGTATATCCATTTCGTGTATATTGCTGATAAATTTGAAGCTCACCAAGGCTTGACAAACGAATATCATACTGAGTGCCGGATATCAATGCAGAGCCATTCAGCGCAACATTAGAAGAATTGTATAGATATCCGGAATCGGTTAAGCACAATCCATCGTAAGAATCTAGATAGAATTCAATAGTTCCAGAAAGATGTGTGACATCGTAAGAACTACTAACATAAGTTATATTCCCCTGCCAAAGGTCGAGAGTATCAGGATTGACCCATGATCCAAAGGAAAGAACAACAACAATGATTAAAATTGACAAACAGAGGCAGCGCTTCATTTTGAACCCCTAATGAAAATGATAGAAGTAATGATTATATCAAGGATAACAAGGAATAGAAAGGTCTGAGTAAGCCAATGATCGTTAAGCATATTTACATACGCTTTAATATAAGTTATAGCAGCGTTAAATACAGTCGTTAAAGCTGACATATCATCTCCTTAAGCACAAGCACACCATCCAAACAAGCAATGTTGAGTAAAAACAAACGCTGAAAAATGTTAGTCCCGGAATAATGGTAATATTAACAAGCTCCCACATTGCATCAAGGCAGATATTAATAAACGATAGCATGAAATCACCTACCAAGGAAGCGAAGCACAAGAAGCAATGTCAATCCACAAATTGCGACGGATGCAACAGCCGTCGGCATCCAACCGGACGTAGTAGATCGGGAGATCTGCATCAATGCAGAGAGCAGCATTGTTATCCCATTAATCAAGCCGACGATAAGATTCCAAAGATTTGAAAAAATATCGACAATATAATCAAAAAACGAAATAATAGCGTCCATAATTCAAATTAATCCTTGCCGGATGACAAGTAAAGTGTCTTGTCATAATAATCGTATTCAGGAATATTAATAGAAGGTGCTTCAAACGTATTCTCAACCTTAACAGAAGAGCGGATTGGAGCACCAAGAATAAGAGCCATAAGGCTAAAGGAGAGAGGGACAAACACGAAAGCTTGTCCAAATTCAGAATTTATGATCAAATCATAAATTTGCTTGAGATAAGAAGCTTGTTCAGTATCGAGCTTAAGCAAAAACTGATCGTAAGAAGTAAGAGATTCAAATTGAGCCATTGAGAACGAATCAAATACAGCTTTTTCTGCTTCAGAATACTTATCCATGGTGTCTGAATCGTATTCAGAAAGCTTATATTTATCGGCAAGCATCTTCGAATAATCATTTTGAGCTTTATTCAAATACACATCAAATAGATCCTTTATGATGCAAATTTGAAAAAAATCCGAAGCTTCGTCGCAAAGATCGATATAAACTCCATAAATTGTATCAACAACAGTCGCATAATTCAGCGCGGAAGAATAATCAGCACGATCTATACATTTTTGAAAAGCAGATTTGCACGATGCGACATAGCTTTCGACGTTATCGATTTTGGAATAAATCGAATATGTATATTTTTTAAGAGCTGCAAGATCTACAGCTATATTATTTTCAAGTAAAATTCGAATATTTTCGAGAATATTTTCAAGATCAGATGTATCTACTGACACATCAACCGGAGGATTAAAAGCATTAATACCGCCGTAAGCATAAGGGATCACGCGTGTGCCGGTAGAGAGAGACGAGAGATTTAACGTAAAGCAGCAACAAGTGTGATCGAATGTTATTGAATAAGTAGTAACATCATACGAGCTTGAGCCGGATTTAATGGTATAAACACCAGAAGATTCGCCATAATAAGTTTTCCAAGGAATTTCAGTATACAAGAGTCCTTCGCCGGCGTCGTAACTAACAGCTTCAATGGTTAAATAAGCCGGAAGCATTAATTCAACAATACCGCCATAAGGCAGATAAACATAGAATGTCATATTAACATTGTTCTGCAGATAGAAAGAAGCTTGTCCGCCATAAGTCGTTACCGAAGACGAAGCATAAGGAACAGACCAACACATTCCGGTAAACGTCACAGACGATGAGCCATACCAAATTTTAGAACCGGTATAATAAGCAAGGCTAATGATCTGACGGTCATTAACCGCAACGTAATCGGTCACCGCGTAAGCCGGTAGAGCTAATAAAAGAACGAGGATTAAAGAACAAGAAAGGGCGAGGACACGTTTAAGCATATTCAATACTCCTTACAGATAAGGCGAAAGCACAATGCAAATACAGCAAGTGCGAATACCGGAGCTGTATATGTATACAGCTCCGGAGAGCACCAAAGACTAACGAGCTGAGTTAATATATCAAGCATATTAGCCTTTAGAGAGCAAGCGTCCAAATATACCGACAGCACCGCCAAGGACGAGGAAGCCGGTAGTGAGAAGCAGGATCGGAGTTGTCGTTATAGTTTCAGCAACGTTACCGGTCCATGTAAGAGCCTGCGTGACAACAGTACCAAGATCAGTAAGAAGTGATGTCATAGTGGGTGTCACAGAATCGCCTACAGCAACAAGAGTAAGCATTTTACATTCCTTTCTTTAAGAATATTTATAAATCCCCGGTAGATTTAGCTAATTAATAAGGCAGATTATTTTTTTAAGAGATCGTCAAGATTTTCATTCCACACTTTCCGCGAGATCGTAAGAGATCGGATATTTATCCTGGTCGTAATAAATAGATTCGATATAATCATCAAGCTTCAATTTAGCAGCACGATTTGTTTTACCGGAACGATCCGGAAAAAAGAACTTAGTGACCGCCATTCCCTGTTCAATTTTAGTCGAGAGATCGAAGCAATGAACGCGGATCCCCTTTACTGCACGCCGGTTATACGTTGCAGGTTTGTTAATAAACTCGATTCCGATAATTTGATACATGTTTTTTTATTCCTTTCTTTGTTAGAAATTTGAGAATTAATAGAAATTAGCAATTGATAATTTGCCTCAAGAGCGCGTTTAACGCGATAATAATGCTGAATTTCAGCAGATGCTTTACGCATTTTGTATAATTTATAATTTGCCATAATTGCATTATAGCAAATAAGAGTTAAAATTAAGCAAGATCTTCGAAACCTTTGATTAAATACAGAGATTTCTCTTTAGAAAAATACAAATATGGAGGTAACCCCTCAAAAGCAGAAGTGAGCGATAAGAGAATGCACGAGAATCGCCGTCGATCGAGTGATGATTCAGATCGTTGCAAATTGTACCAATCGCAGACGATGCGGTTAACCATCTTGTCACGGCCGAGAGAGCAAAGCACAAACAAGTGATTTTTCAAATTAAAATCAAAATACTTGTAAGAAGCGGTTTTAACATCAATCGATTGTACAGTTTTTGCATTTTGTATAATCTGTAACGACAAAAAGCGGCGCGGATTGTGCCGTGCCCTTGCAAAAATTACGCACGGGATATTTATTTTTATCATCATTTATGGTATACTCTTTTTAGACAATTCGAAAATTTTTAACGGCGGTGATCCATGACAATAAACGATTTTTATTCCGTCAGCTATCTCCCGATCAGTAAAAACGAATTCATCGACGAACTGAATATCATTTCCAAAATTTATCGCGCAAACGGCGTCAAACGTATTTTTCTTGCACGCGAATACGATACCTCGATTACTGTCAAAGCGCATATTCGACGCGAATCACATTATTTCGCCGCGGCTCGGAAATCGCTTTGCCCGCGCATGAAGATCGTGCCGATCCACACGATAACCTTGTTCAAAGGCATCTCCGCTTTCGAAGATCTCGACGCGCTTGCGCTGAAAACAAACACCGGAGCGTTTCTCTACATAAAAGTACCGTTCGGAATAGATCAAGACACTCTTGCCTCCGAACTGCACAACATTATTTATAAGAGAAAGCTTACTCCGGTATTCGTTTCAACAGAGACTTTGCAACAAATTTGCACGGAACGAATGTTCCAAACTGTTTTAGCAGTTCCGAATGCCGTCTATCAAATTTCTTACAGCCATCTTGCCGGCAACAAATCCGCTTGCGAGCTTTTGAAATTTCTCGTGAGCAAAAGAAAAAACGTTATTTTGGGCAGCGGCACCGATTTTGACGCCTGCCCGTATAAGAATATTGATTTTTATATCAAACAAATAAGCTACGCCGTCAAGGATATTTCGATAGGCTATTTTTTGATGCGGCACAACAAGCTTTTTTAAGCTCCTTTGTATTTTATACGAGTTGCTTTACCTCCGCGGATATGACGTTCGGCTTTGTTAATGTCAAGGACTACCCTTGCCTCGTGCGCCAACGTCGGATTGATCCGAACAAGACGCTCGGTTACATCCTTATGTACAGTGCTTTTGCTTATCCCGAATTTTTTGGCTGCATTTCTTACAGTTGCACCGCTTGATGCGATATATTCGCCTAACATAATAGCACGTTCATCGACTAAGGTTTTCACATATATTCCTCCAACTGAATCTTTGTGATTCATAATATGCCGAGCGCATTATTTTTAGTCGCGATTTATCCTTTTGAAAAACAAAACAAATAAAAATACGCCTGTAACGGCGTAAGAAAGAAACATTATGCAAGAAAAATATCTTCCGTCAAATATATTCGAGGGATTGACCTCGATCCGTGCCGTGATCGCGGCTCGCGATGCGGGAATCTCATCGCGCGAAATCAAAGAGATATATTATGATCTCGAAAAGCTCGAAAAGCACAAAAAAGAGATATCTTGGCTCTCAAGAATGTCCAAAAAGCACTCTTTTGAGCTTGTTCAGACAACATCCGACAAAATTTCGGAGCTGACGCTCGGTACAACGCACGGTGGCTTTGTTGCGGTTTGCGGAGAACGCGAGCTGCCGACTTTATCGCTCGACTGCATCAAGCCCGACGGATACTACGTTATGCTTGACGGAATCGAGGATCCGTACAATTTCGGGACAGCGTTACGCACCGTTTACGCTTCCGGCGCCGACGGGATCATTCTTCCGCCGCGCAACTGGATGTCGTCTGCGGGAATTGTCTGCCGCTCGTCGGCAGGTACATCCGAAACGGCGAAATTATTTGTTTCGGACGCTGATTCTGCGGTCGATATCTTTCGCAAAGCGGGATATAAGGTCATTTGCTCCGCGAAAGAAAACTCAACCTCAATGTATGAAACGGATCTGACCTTCCCTGTTTTCCTTGTCATCGGCGGAGAACGCAGAGGAATTGCACACCGCATTCTCGCAAAAGCAGACAAAACTGTAAGGATCGACTACGGCCGCGAATTCAACGCTTCCCTTTCGGCGCAGTCGTCCGCGGCTGTTTTAGCTTTCGAGGTTTACAGACAGAACATGAGCCAATTCTAAGGTCTGCGAGTTGTATTTTTTAGGTTCCGGTTTGTTGATTGTATCACCCATCCAATATTCACTTGTCGCATACAAAACAACATATCCGGCAGAAACAGAGTCACGGAATTCAGCAAGTTGCAAGTCCTCCAAAGCGCAGTCTATGTCATAAATTTGGGAATGGATACTACTTATGGCAGAGTTGATTGGAGCTGCGGCTTTGTCGAAATCGGCAAGTGCTAAATCAGAGGCTCTCTTTTCTTCGTCAAATTGTTTGACTTGAGATGCCACTACACAGCCTGCAACGATAAGAGCAATTCCACCTACTATGGCAAGAATACCCGGTATTAAATTTTCCTTTAAAATGACGAATGATAAAAGCAGTCCAATTACAGCACAAACAATACCTTATGGTGCGCATAGTGGAACCTTTCTTTTTTGAGCCGCGATTTTTTCTTCAATAGTGCGGCGTGCGGCAAGCTTATCCGCGTTGCCTTTTTCCAAATCCGACAATTTTGTTTTTTCCACTTGCAAATCGGATTCTAAAGCTTTCTTATTTTTGAGATACTCTTGACGCTTAAGTTCATATTTTGGGGACAAATCGTTAGACATAAAAGAACCCTCCGATAAATATTTTTCGCCTTATATTATAACCTGATTTAGGTTAAACGCCAATAGCATTAAAGAAAATATTTTATACTGTATGACAGTATTTTTAGGAGGAAACGCAAATGTATCAACGAATTCGCAATTTGCGGGAAGATCGTGATTTGAACCAGACACAGGTTGCAAAAATGCTGGGAATGTCTCAAACCGGTTACTCTAAATATGAAACCGGTGAAAACGATATTCCTACTACAATTTTGATAAAATTGGCTAGATTTTATAACACAAGCATCGATTACTTGCTCGGAGAGACTGACGAGAAAAAACGTTATCCTAAATAAAAAAACGGACACCGAAGAACAGTGTCCGTTAATAAGGTGAATGATGGGATTCGAACCCACGGCCTTCAGGGCCACAACCTGACGCTCTAACCAACTGAGCTACACCCACCGAAAAAAACGTACCTGGGGGGACTCGAACCCTCGACCTACTGCTTAGAAGGCAGTTGCTCTATCCAGCTGAGCTACAGGTACATATAAAAAAGCGGGTGATGGGAATCGAACCCACGTATCCAGCTTGGAAGGCTGGCGTACTAGCCGTTGTACTACACCCGCAAACGTGCGGTCATTTTTGAACGCTCAAATATAATACCACAATATCTTTTCTTTGTCAATAGTCAAATTGAAGAAATTTTCTTATAAATTTAATTTTTGCGGAAATTATTATGATTGACGTATAAAGCTCCAATTGATATAATGTAGATACAATATCTCTTTTAAGAGGTGAAGGATATGCTTTATAAAAAGAACAAAGATTCCGCGCTTTCGGACGCGCTTTTCAAGAATCCGACTTCGGAATACAGGGGTACTCCGTTTTGGAGCTGGAACTGCGAGCTTGACAGCGAGGAGCTTAAACGTCAGATAGACTGCCTGAAGGAAATGGGCTTCGGCGGTTATCATATGCACTGCCGCACGGGAATGGCGACGCCGTATCTTACGGAAGAATTTTTCGCGCTCGTATCCGATTGCATCGAAAAAGGCAAGCAAAACGGAATGCTTTCATGGCTTTACGACGAGGACAGATGGCCGTCGGGCTCTGCCGGCGGTCGAGTTACGAGAAATTCCCCGGAGCTGCGTCAGCGTTACATGACTGTCGAGGAATTTTTGCCCGATGGACTTTGTGACCGTGAAACTGCCGTTAAGGAAGGCAGATCGTATTTGATCGCCGCGTTTGATATCGAGAAAAATGACATAGGAGAGCTGATCTCATATAAAAAAGCGGATCCGAGCGCATCTCCCGCTGAAAACGCGGAGCGCAGATATTTTATTTGCCATTCGGTAGGTGCGTCGCCTTGGTACAACGGCTCATATTACATCGACACACTGAATCCCGATGCCGCAAACGAGTTTTTGCGCGTTACATACGATGCATATAAAGCGCATTTCGGTGAAGATTTCGGTGATGCCGTCCCTGCGATTTTTACTGACGAGCCTCAATTTGCAACAAAACGTCCGCTTCCCTTTTCCGTCGGCTCCGGCAGAGCTTCTTTTCCGTGGACTCCGCGTTTTCCGGAGGTGTTTGCGGAAAGATACGGATACGATATAGTAGAACGTCTGCCTGAGATAATATATGAGCTTCCCAACGGCGCGCCGTCTCATGCACGCTATGCATTCCACGACAATATTGCGGAAATGTTCACGCACGGCTTCAACGATCAGTGCGGAAAATGGTGTGAGAAAAACGGAATTGCCTTTACGGGACATTTAATGGAGGAGCCTACGCTCGAAAGCCAGACTCATGCAGTCGGAGACGCAATGAGATGCTATCGAAATATGCAGCTTCCCGGAATAGATATGCTTTGTGACAGAGTAGAGCTTACAACGGCAAAGCAAACGCAATCCGCAGTTCATCAGTACGGTCGAGAAGGAATGACATCCGAGCTGTACGGCGTTACGAATTGGGACTTTGATTTCCGCGGTCACAAATTTCAGGGAGATTGGCAGGCGGCGCTCGGTGTAACGGTAAGAGTTCCTCATCTTTCTTGGGTATCAATGCAGGGAGACGCAAAGCGCGATTATCCTGCGTCAATTAACTATCAATCGCCTTGGTACAAGGAATACAGCTATGTTGAAGATCATTTCGCAAGAGTGAATACAGCGCTCACGCGCGGAAAACCGATCGTAAAGGTCGCTGTTGTTCATCCCGTTGAGAGCTATTGGCTCAGATTCGGGCCGAACGATCTTACAGCGGACGCTAAGGCACAGCTCGAAGAAAATTTCTCGAATATCACCTCGTGGCTCCTTTCCGGACTTATTGATTTTGATTTCATTTGCGAATCTACCCTGCCGGATCAGTTTGTAATCTCCGATTTCGGCTTGCGCGTCGGATGCATGACTTACGAAACGGTAATTATTCCCGCCTGTGAGACGCTCAGATCAACAACGGTTGAGATACTGTCCGATTTTGCAAAGCGCGGCGGCAAGCTGATTTTTGCGGGTGAGTCACCGTCTTATATCGACGCCGCACCGAGCGATCGTATAGCTGCGTTCTGTAAGCTCGGCAAGCACATACCGTTTTCGAAAACAGCGGTGCTTCGTTCACTTGCCGACGAACGCGACATCATCGTTAAAAATCACAACGGAACAAGCGCCGACAACTTCGTTTACGCCTTGAGAAGCGATAACGGATGCAAGTGGCTGTTCCTCGCTCACATAAACAAAAATTATTGCCTTGACGTATCACATCCGCAGTGGATCACCTTGAAGATCAAGGGCGAGCACACACCGAAATTGTACGATACGCTTTCCGGTGAGATAAAATCAATTGAGTATTCGCACGAAAACGGCATGACAGTCATAAATACGGTGCTTTATATGTATGATTCGCTCTTACTCAGACTTGACGAAGCGTCCGATTCGGACACTGCCGCCCAAAAAAAACAGTCGCGACGCGAGATAATTAAGCAGCTTGATTACAGAATGCCCGTTGACTATTCCCTCTCCGAGCCGAATGTACTGCTGCTTGACATTGCGCGCTATGCCGCTGATGATCAGCCTTATTCCGAGGTTGAAGATGAGATCCTGCGCGCGGAAAATATCGTTAGAAATTCGGTCGGACTCGGCAACAGGATCAGCCGTCCCGTTCAGCCGTACATGATCGAAAAAGTACCTCCCGTGCATAAGATTCGCTTGAAGTACACGATATATTCAGACATTGAATATGAAGGCGCGCTTCTTGCAACGGAAACACCGGAGCTTGCCGATATTATATTTAACGGTGAGGCAGTGGACAAAACGGAGCAAGGCTATTTTACGGACAGATCGATAAAGGCACTGTCGCTTCCCAAAATCAAGATCGGAATAAATACGCTTGAAATAACGCTTCCGCTCGGAGAAAGAACAGCAACGGAATGGTGCTACATCCTCGGAAGCTTCGGAGTTAAGATCGAGGGAACAAAAAAAACGATCGTTTCAAGGACGGAAAAACTCGGCTTCGGATCAGTAACGACGGCAGGAATGCCGTTTTACTCCGGAAACGTTGATTATATTCTCCCGTTTGAAGTCACCGAGCATTGTAAAGGCTCAGTGAAGGTCAACGGATACAGAGGCGCCGCCGTCAGAGTAACGCTTGACGGAGAAAGGAGCGGTATCATCGCTTACGAGCCGTATAATTTCGACTTGGGCGAGCTTTCACCCGGCACTCATACTCTTAAGCTTACGCTTTACGGAACACGTCACAACAGCTTTGCGGCACTTCACGACGCAAATTACGGTGACAATTGGTACGGCGAGGGCAAATGGAGGACACAGGGCGAAGCTTGGTGCTATGAATACAAGATAAGAGACATGGGCATCATGACAAGTCCCGTCATTACCTTCTTCAAGGATTAATACAGCATAAGAAAAAGTCCCCGACGGGGGCTTTTTCTTATGCTCAAAAAATAAAATCGGCATATACTGTTGTTAGTACGCTTAGATCGAGAGAATACGGACGGAGACTATGAGATATATTTATCCATTTGCATCTATGACATCAGTTCAACGTGCGTCAAAGGCACTGACAAAATCGAATATCCCGCATAGTATCGTCGAGCTCGATGCTTCCGCAACAAAAAAAGGGTGTGCCTTCGGTATTGAAATTCCAAAAAAACAGCTTGACAACGCGGAAAAGCTTATGCGTCAGTCCGGAATAAGGTTAAAGGATCATATCGAATTATGAAAAAAACAGTATATTTCGACAATGCGGCAACGACGTTTCCGAAGCCGGAGTCTGTTTACAAATATGCGGATATGTATGTGCGTAACAGCTGCGGCAATCCCGGCAGAGGCTCGCACAAGCTTGCGCTTGCCGCCTCGGAGGAGCTGTACAGGGCAAGAGAAGCGCTTGCGAGTCTGTTTGCGGCGGAGCCTGAAAACATTGCGTTTACGATGAATACAACATACGCGCTCAACACCGCCGTTAAAGGTGCTGTCGGCTACGGAGAGCACGTTTTGATCAGCAATATGGAGCATAACAGCGTTTTGCGCCCTGTTGATGCTGTCTGTCGTGAACGAAATTCGCGTTATAGCGTGTTTGACGCGTCCGGAGATGCACAGGAAACGCTTGAATCGATCCGCCGTTTAACACGAAAAAACACAAAAACTCTTGTGTGCACACACGTTTCAAACATTATCCCGAAAATACTTCCAATTTCTTTGATCGGTGATTTTTGCCGCGCCAACGGTATAACGTTCATCGTAGACGGCGCACAAAGCGCGGGCATTTACGATATCGACATTGAAAGGGACAATATTGATATACTTTGCGTTCCCGGACACAAGGGGCTTTACGGCTTTCAGGGAGCGGCGGCGATCATTTTCGGTAATTCCGATAAAAGCTATCGAACGCTTGTCGAGGGCGGAAGCGGAACTGACTCGGTTCCCGTCACAATGCCTGAATATTATCCGGACCGTTTTGAAGCGGGGACGCTTCCCTCTCCCGCAATCGCCGCGTTCGGAGAGGGCGTGCGGTGGGTCATTTCAAACGGAACGTCCGCCATACGCAAGCACGAGGAAGAGCTTTGCGGAACAATGCTTGACGGACTTTCGTCGATCAGAAATGCCGTTTTGTACAGCACATCGCTCGGCTCTACCGTTCTGTTTAACATAGATGGTGTTTCGCCCGCAGAGGTATCCGAGATATGCTCCAAAGAAAATATATGCGTCCGCTCCGGTTTACACTGCGCTCCGCTTGCACATAAAACTGTCGGATCTTTCCCGTCGGGCGGAGTGCGGGTAGGTTTTTCCGCGTTCAACACTATTTCCGACGTAAAGAAACTGCTTTATACGTTAAGCAAAATACAGGTATAAAAACACCTTTTGCCGAAATAATAAAAACAGGCGAAACAACATTCAGAAAGGTATTTTTATGCTTAAAAAAAGAAAATGTGCCGTAATAGGCGTCGGTTCTGTCGGCTCGGCGTCGGCTTATGCGATCCTGACATCGTGCGACGGGCTTATATCCGAGCTTGTACTGCTTGATATAAACAAAAATTTAGCCGCTGCCGAGTCAGCAGACATTTCACACGCGCTTCCCTTCACTTCATCGTCTCACACTAAAGTGTATGCGGGTGACTATTCCGATCTTAAGGATGCGGATATTATTGTTATAACTGCGGGTGCGGCTCAACGGGACGGCAACGAATCACGGCTTGAGCTTGTTCGAAAAAATCTTTACGTTACGGAAGATATCTGCAAAAAAATTACCGAGGTGCAGTCATCCGCCATAATAATCATGGTGACAAATCCGGTTGATATTTTAACTTATGCCGCGATAAAAAACACGGGACTTGACAGAACCCGTGTATTCGGGACAGGCTGTGTTCTCGACACTGCGCGCTTAAAGTATGAGCTTGGAAATTATTTCGAGATAGATTCGAAAAACATTCACTCGTTCATTTGCGGCGAGCACGGTGACAGCGAGTTTCCGATTTGGAGCGGAGCAAACATTTCGGGAATAAATCTCGTTGAATATTGTCGTCACGGTTGTCGTGACTGTAACTCAGACGCACTTAACGAAATATTCGAATCGGTAAAAACGAGCGCATACAAGATAATCGACGGAAAGGGCGCGACCGCGTACGGAATCGCGTCATCTGTCGCAAAGACGGTGTCGGTTGTGCTTAAAAACGAAAATTCCGTTTTGCCCGTTTCGGTGCTTTTGAAGGGCGAATACGGAATTAACGACGTTGCGCTTTCCGTTCCCTGCGTTATCGGCTCGGAGGGAATTCGCGAGATAATGGAAACGCCTCTTTCGGAAGAAGAATACAAGCGCCTGCACATATCCGCACAGACGCTTGATGAAATTATTATGAATTGCGGGCTGTCCGACAGAAAGCACGCTTATAAATCAAAATTTGAAATCTAAAGATGCATACGGCGGCATGGAGAGATCTTGCCGTCGTTTTTTATTCGAAAAACTTAAAAAATGTTATAATTGATGTGAGACTTTTTATGTCCTTATAAGACTAATAAGTGAAAGGGGAGCAAATCATCCCTTTCGGAAAGGAGAAAGTCAATGGATAACGGTGCAAGTAGCTACCGCCGTTTCCTTGATGGTGATGACAAAGGGATAGCTGAAATCGTTGGAGATTATAAGGATGGCCTTATTCTTTATTTGAACGGTTATGTCAATAACATTTTCATTGCCGAGGAACTGACGGAAGACACCTTTTTTCGGCTTATGACCAAAAAGCCGAGATATTCGGGTAAAAGCACATTCAAATCTTGGTTATACGCAATCGGGCGAAATGTTGCGGTTGATTTTATAAGGCACAATTCCAAGCTGCTCAATACCCCTATCGAAACTATTTGAGCGAGGAGGAGAGCCTTGAACAATCCTACATAAAGGAGGAACGAAAGATCTTTGTCCATAAGGCACTTTCCGAGCTTGCCCCGATTACAGAACAATAATTTGGCTTGTGTACTTTGAAAATTTTTCCGGTAAGGAAGCGGCAATCGCTTAAAAAAAGAGTGAGCGTCAAATCAAGAATCTCCTTTATCGAGCAAAGCAGTCTTTGAAATCAAAACTTGAAATGGAGGGCTTTATTTATGAAGAATTGTGATGAGATGGTGCGTAGCCTTATTGAACGCAGGGATCAGTATGCGATCGAGCAAAAAAGAAAAAAGACCAAGATCGTAGGTACATTATCCTCGTTGTGTTGCGTGTGCCTTGTAGTGCTTGCGGGCTTTGGTGTGTGGATGAACGCAGGATCTGCGAGCGGACCGGATTACCCCGATATCAGTGCAGACAGTGTGTCGAACGCAGAGAATTCTACTAAGATCTATAAAGTGATATCCCTCTCCGTCGGCAATACAGAGGAGTTTGCAGCCGATATGTATCGTCCGGAGGGATTTGACGATAATATCGGATCTGCGCTTGCGCTGAAAATGAGCATTACAGTGGATGATGACTATGCATTCCCTGTAATTGTTTGCCTCCCGGCGGATGCAGACCCCATCGGCATAATCTCCGATACGATCGGTAGTGCCGAGCTCATGTATGTCAATATTTCGGGCGAGGGCCCCGCGACGGACAAATACTACTCTCAGCTGACCGCCCGTCAGATCACGGCGCTTGCAAAAAGCGGAGCTAAATGCTACTACGTAGGTTCGGGAGAGGGCGATTATAAGGCGATAAATTGGGACACCGCAGAGGGAATCAATGCATATTGTGAATTGCACGGTGATATGTATATCGCCGGTGACAGTAACATTGAACACTCTCCCGATATCAACATTGAATAACCGTTTTTCTTTCGGACAGCACATTGTCAGAATTAAATGACACAGCGAAAAAACACCCTGCAAGGCTTCAAAACCTTGCAGGGTGTTTTATGTTACGATGCATGAAATCCAATAAAATCAATGATTTTCAGAGAGTTGGTCGGAAAAATCGGAATTTATCGTATAAACAAATGAGTTTTTGATTTTTCCCGTTTTTTTGATCGCGCCCGCGTTAAGAAGTGCTGTCAAGGCATAATATGCATATTTTGTGTTCTTCTTTACGGCAGAGGCGTAGTCCTTGGCGGTAAAGCCGCCATCCTTTGTTCGGAGCACGTCGGGGATAAATTCGATATAATCGCGAGGATCGTCAAGGCAGACGATGCTGTTTATTCCAACGGGGATCCGCTCATATCTGTGAGCTCCTTTTTTTCGATCTCTGCTCCAGCCGTCACGGTATTTGTATTCGTCAACGTCAATAAAAACGAGGCGAATCCTGAGATTTTTGTTTGCCAAGTGGCTCCTTATGTTATAAAGATCAACAAGACCGTCTGTTACTGTTTCGTGGAGCGGGGATCTTCGCCGCGGCGAAATGTCACCGCTTTGCGGATCGATCCAAGATAGAGTTTTGTTTTCTATCATGGGATGTACGAGCGTTACTGTATCTTCGGACAAAAAAACGGAAAGCTTCGGATACAGCGGCGCAAGCGAGCCTGTCTGTATTTCGATTATTCCGTTTTCGTTTTTTATATCGGCAACGTATCCGAGGTGCGGGATCTCCTGATTTGATTTATTCGAATCAAAATAATCCTTCAAAACCTTATGAATGCGCTTTTCTTTGAGTGTACCTATTCCCTCCCCTCGGACGGGAGCTTTATTGTGTTCGTAGCAAATGTTCAGAAATCTTGCTTTATTGACTGCGGAATATTGCCTGACCTTGTCCACGTTCATTAAAGAGCCTTGGACTGAAGCCACGCAAGAAGCTCATCGAACTGCTCTGCGGAAAGATTGCCGCTGTCTGCAAGTGTATCAAGGAAGGATTTGAGCGATCCGCCGTGATACTGCTCAAGAAAGCGCTTTGTGAAGCGATTCATATATGTGGTTTTATCAATGAGCGGGTAATATTTGCGTTCCTTTCCGCTTTTTTCGGAACGAATAAAGCCTCTGTCCTCAAGTCTTACAAGGAAAGAAATAAGAGTGGGGGCGCGCCACCCCTTGTCATTTCCGATAGCCTTCATTAATACGGGGGTAGATGTGGGGATTTCACTGTCCCAGATAGCGCACATGACATCAAATTCCGCGTCGGGAAGCTTTTTGAATATTTCGAGTTCCATTGATTATCACCTTTCTACATCAGCCGACAAAACACATTTCGACTGAAAACTGCTTTTCATTGATTTTATTATACGCCCGTCTAAAAGAAGTGTCAATTCTGTTTTTTTCGATTTTATCTGATTTTGGCAAAACAAAAAACAATATCCCTCTTTCTTTTACCCTTTCAACAATCAAACCCGTTTCTTCTATAATTTCTCTTTTAATACATTCAATGGGCGTTTCATTCTCTTCCAGTTTTCCACCAACTCCAATCCACTTTCCTGCATTTTCA